>NZ_JAUBUI010000027.1:0-73195 GCF_036705385.1 Microcoleus sp. B3-A4
AATGGTTATCAAATGGGAGCGAAAAATCAAAAATAAAGGCAATGCTATTTTATCCGGTTTAGCTGCGTAGCAGCTTATCTCCCATTGACGTTTAACTAAAAATGGGGTAAAATTATTTATTATTAGCAGCTATTGGCTGTCTCTTTCACCAAATGTCTAAGTCCTGACTGCGAGGAGGGTAAGGTAGAGCAGCCAATTGAGAAAGCAACAAAAATTTTGAAAAATATTCTTAAAAGCCAATGCAGCCTGATTCTCAAAAATCCCTCTCTTTGCCTCTCGTCTCAGTCATTATCCCTGCATACAACGCTGAACCCTTTATTGAAGAAACTCTGAAATCTGTTCTCGCTCAAACTTATCCCGCAATTGAAGTTTTAGTAGTCGATGACGGTTCCCGGGATCGAACCGCTGAAATTGTCGAAAAAATCAGCAAAAAAGATTCTCGCGTCCAGCTTTTGAAACAGCAAAATGCTGGAGTCGCTGCTGCTCGAAACTTAGGAATTCAGAAGTCGAGAGGAGAATATATTGCCCCCATTGATGCCGATGATATTTGGTATCCTGAAAACATAGAAAAACAAGTTCAATCTATGTTGGAGGGAGGGGAAGAAGTAGGGGTCGTCTATTCGTGGACAGTGGACTTGGATGAAAAAGGATTGCTAACAGGAGGATTCCGGTCTTATAGAATTGAAGGTGACGTGTACGGGACCCTCATCTGTCACAACTTTATAGGAAACGCGAGTGCTTCTCTGATGCGTCGCAGTTGTTTGGAAAAGGTGGGGGTTTATGACAAGACATTGAAGGAAAGGAATGCTCAAGGCTGTGAAGACTGGGACTTGTACCTGCGGATAGCAGAGATTTATCAATTTCGAGCCCTGCCGGAATTTTCAATTGGCTATCGCAGGATGTATAACACTATGTCTACCAACTATACGACAATGGCGAATTCTCAATCTTTGATGCTGCAAGCTGCCAAGCAACGGCATCCCGAAATTCCCCATTTCCTGCACCGATTATCTACCAGTAATTTTTTGCTGTACTTAGCGCACCAAAGCAGCCACAACGGCCGCGATCGCACCGCGCTCTTTTGGTTATTCCAAGCTTTAAAAACTGAGTGCATCTCACCCTTATTCCGTTCTGGCTTTTACAGAGTATTGGGAAAGAGCCTTTTAAACCTATTATCCCAGCAGTCTAGGAAACATCAAGAGGCTCTAGATGCACCTGTGAGAGTACAAGATAGGCCATCCTCTGATCGGCAATTGATCAGCCGGGAGGTGTTGGTAGAGATCCGGCGCAAAAATATCGAATTAATGGTAACGATAGGGAACATTTTTCACCGCTCAATTTCCCTGCTTGTCAAGCGAAATCGAACAAATATTGACACGAACCTTCAAGTGAAGATTAGCGCCACGCCACGGACAAAAGCAGAGTTGTCTTAGGAATGAAAAATTAATAACTTGATTAATTCGTGAGTTGAGGTACCGCTCGATAATTCCATTTGGGTAAATATTCATCAAAAAGAATTTTCAGATTTTTTTAAAAATCATCAGTCACCTTTCGACCAATTTCATAGATTTTATCTACCACATTTACAACTACAGATAGACCCTTGTTAGTGTGAGTTTTTTCCATGAGATTTTTGACAAAATTTAGAGTTGTAAAAATCACTCCTTGACAGGCTCTGGTTATATGAGGGAAGAGTCGATGTTCAATGGGATTGTATTTAGATGTATACGGAGGGTAATGAGCTATTCTGCTCTCAATTCCAATTTCATCTACTAACTTTTGTAAATCTTGCTTAAAGATATAATGATTAGCATTATTGCTACCGCCACCATCACACTTAGCTAGAATCGAATTGGCATGAGGATAGGCGGCTTTTCCATAATTATTCCACCAGTGTTTGATGGATTCACAAGCAAATTTACTGGTATCTTTACTGTTACCTAATGTTACATATCCTCGATTATTTTGGCAATCGTAAATTCCATGTGGAATCACTTTCCCACAACCTAAACTCCAAAAATTATGGTCTAAAGTAATGACAGGTTCGGTTGTATAAAGAGTACCGGGACGATACAAATTCCCTAAAACTTCTTTCTTTTTGGTATCAAAACTAATAATGGGATTACCGGCTTTTCTATACTGTGTGTCGAGCATAGCAATATTTTCAAATTAAGAATTACGATTTTTATTAGTGGCTATCGTTTGCTTTTTTTGTGCTTTTCGCTTGACATATCCATGCTTTTTTAAGAGTTTACTTATTAGAGGAAGACTGACAATAAATCCGGCAGACCTCAGTCCCAAAGCTATTTCTTTATGCGTCAAATTAGTCCATTTAATTAACTCCTTCATTGGGTCTCCAGCAGTCTGAAATTTTAAGACTTCTAAAAAGGCTTCATCAATGCCTATGTGAGTAGAGAAAATACTTTTTCTGCCTCCTCCTTTTTTTCTGATTCTTAAATTATCGATAGTCGTTTCATCCATGTTTTCTAAATCTTCAATTCCCTGAACAATAGTATTTCGACTGCATCCGAAAACTTGCATTATATAGCTAATTCCACCCCATCCCAATTTTTGGGCTTCTATCGCTGCATACCTTCTTTTATCCTTTTCTGATAAAGAGTTATAAAGTTTCTTCATTTCTGACTCAAGTGAACTAGAATAAAACATAGATTTCAAGGTAAGGTAGGGTGGTAAAATAGAAAAATAAGAAAGCAAGTTTCTCTCACTTTTGGTGAAAATTGCGAGCGAGGGCTGTTTTTCATTATAGCCGAAAATACATCAAGTTATTTATTTTTTATTCCTAAAAAAAAAGGAATTAAGGCTATTAAAACGTAACTACTCACCGCCACTGCTTTGCTGTGAGTAGTTACCAATTTTTCAAGCGATACAACACCGGCTCAGTATTAATATCTTTTCCGAAAACTGGTTGCAGCGGGCCCTCGGCACTTGTCAGCCAAGATAGAGCTTTTCTGGTAGCTGCGTCTGTCCCAATCAGGGGTCCGAATCCTACAGTCCTAATTTTATTTTGCCGCAGGTTGTCAATCCATCCAGAAAGTCGATCGGCTCTAAACGGCACATATAAAACTTGTCTGTTCAAATTTCTCCCGTAAAACAGGTAGTTGCGGGGACTTAAAAAGAAGCCTATTCTTTCATCTGGTACTGTATTTTTATCAATATACTCGTAAATGCCGCTATACAGTTCTGTGCGAGCCATATCTCGCTTTTCCCTCGCCACCCAACTAGCACTTACCATCAATGCTATACAGATACAAATTATCATTATGTAACTCGACTTTTTTAGGCTGGTTAGTAAATTTCTTAACCTGATTAAACTAGGATGGTTCTTAAATATAATCCAACCCAGCAGCAATCCAATATAAACTAACGAATATATTGCTAAATATCTAAAACTGGGGCCTAATATTTTGCTCAGAATATTGATAGCTTCCCCGAAATTAGATTTAAACGTGTCAATCAATCCGCTGCCCCAAACAATACTCTTTCCGGTAAAAGAAGAATTTTTAACAAGGTCAAAAATTGTGCTGCTAATAATGCCCGAAATACTGCTAACTAAAACAACCGCGACAACAACTTGATTTCGAGTTTTGAGCTGAGTTGCTGTAGCTGCCGCTGCTATGCCCAGCAAGCTTAAAAAGGGAAAGCCGTATCTGAGATTAAAACCGAGTAAAGGGCTGAGTTGACCGATCGACTCTCCCGCTGTACCCGACGTGTAAGGTGTAATTAGATACAAAATTCCTGTGCTGGCGAGAAGTATCATTAAAATGATATTATTTTGATTAATTGTTCTGGTTTTACCTTTGCTCAAAGCCAGAGGCGCTGCCAATACCTGAAGTGCGATCGCCATAAATGGCAGTTGCAACCTAATGATGATTTGCAAGCCGAGAGTTTGCCAGTGGGAAATATTGCTGGGATTAAATTGAGCTACTAAAGTGCTTTGCCAAGCATTGAAAGACGGCCAAGCGGGCGGCGCAGGTAGGATAGGTGTGAGCTGCTGTAGGGGAGGTGTTGGCGCACGTAGGGGAGACGGTAAGGGAACAGGGTGTAAGGGAACTTTAATATCGCTGGCATTGGCGACAGGATAATTGATGTGCAGCAAGTTTCTCGCATACCAAAAACATCCTAAAAATAAGCAACAAGCTATGCCACATAGCAAGACTGGTTTGATAAAGTGGCGACTTATAAAATTAGCTGGTGTGGAATTTTTATTAAGGACGAATCTTTTAATTTCTACTATTGCTAATCCTCCTAAAAGTGATGCTGCATAGACTATACCGGTGATTTTAATTCCGGCTAGCATTCCCGCAGCGGCTAAAAATAGGGATAGTTCGGATTGCGAGCGGCTGCTATGATAGGATAAACCTAGATACAAACCCACTGTAAATATTGCAGCTAGGGGTAAGTCTGGATGAATGGTATTAACTTGGTTAATCATCATCGGTACTGTCAATACTAAAGATGCTGCTGCCATACCGTGAATTCGGGTGGCTCCAAATTTTACGCTTAAAAGATAAACGGCAATGCCCTCAAGTACCCACGCAATTAGCAGGGGAAAAGCTGTGAGAAAATCTTCTCGGAAGGGGAGCAAACACAAAGCAGACAAAACGTGCCAATTGTAGGGATATACTCGTGCTTGCTCGTGATCGAAAATCCAATTTCCGGCGGCATCTAATAATGTAAATGAATGGGTTTGATACCATCGGGCGATCACAGGCAGGTGAAACCACAATGAGTCATAATTGGTTGTGGGTTTTGTTGCTAGTGTTTCCCACATCACAAATCCTGCAAAAGCGGCGGCACCAATAATTAGATATTCGGATTGGCCCAGAGGTTGCTTGATTTGGGGAATCTGCCACTGCGAGAAGGTAAAAGCTCTGTGGTTTTTGGCATAAATGACGATTAAGCCGATCGCACCAATCAGAATTTCTACTATAATGACCGCAGAAATATTTAGTTTATCGGCACTTCCTAAAATCAAGCCGATACAAACTTGTGCAATGCTCCATCCCGTCAGGAGTACGAGGAGAAAATGGGGAAATGAATAGTTCTTGTTTTCGTTCTGATTCTCGAAGGCCAGAGACAAGCTTAAGGGAATCGGGCAGAATACAATAATCAGAAATAAAATTAATTCCCACAAATGCTGCGCTATTAGCATAAGCTGCAAGTTACCCATTTTTATTGGTTTTTCGTCGTTCCCAGGCTTTTTCTGGTAAATAGAAATCCATCGGAGCTGATATCAACACATTTTACACCATGGTCAGCAACAGGCTAGGAGGGGCGATTCTACAAAACATAAATTTTCTTGTGGGGGGGGCGAATAGCCCGCCCTAAAAAAATTAATCTATCCAAGCCACCATTTTTACCTGCTAGCTTGCTTCTGAGTTTTGGGTTTGACTGCTTCGGGATCTTTTGGCTTATAAATGTCAGCTTTTAATAGTTCCGGGAATGGCGGCTGGAGGTTGTGAACTTCGATGTCCATTCCCAGCGGCAGAGGTGGAAGCTGGGGCAGATCGTTTTCCAAATCCTTGAGTCCGCTAGCGGTTTGTATTTCCACCATTTTCGGCATTTGCGGTACTTTGGCGGTTTCCAAACTGCCGATCATTTTTGCCAGAGCGAATTCTAGCTGAGAGCCCGGGTCGATCGCCACCCAACCCTGGTCAGTCATTTGCCGAACCTCGAAGTGGAGGTGAGGCCCTGTAGACATTCCCGTACTGCCGACGCGGCCGATAGTCTCTCCCTGTTTCACCCACTCTCCCGGTTTCACAAACAGTTCCGAAAGGTGGGCGTAGAGAGTTTCCTGAGACTTTTTGCTGTGGTTGAGAACCACCGTCAAACCGTAGCCGCCCAACCAATCGGCGATCGCCACTTGACCCGCATAGGCTGCCAGTACGGGCGTTCCCATCGGGGCCCCCAAGTCAGTTCCGGTGTGAAACCTGCCGTAGCCCATAACCGGATGAGTTCGCCACCCAAAGGGCGAAGTAATTGCCGAAGCAATAGATAGCGGAAACAGCAAGCTGGTGTTGCCATTTCCGGGCAGGCCTGCGGGACGCGGCGTGAGATTGTAGTAAGCAAAACCGGTATTGCTGCCGCTGCTGACACTAATGGCACCGACTTGAACCGGCCCGAGTCCCATGCTGGGCGCTGGAGCGCCGCCGCCGTAAGATGCAGATCCCGCATAATACCCAGCGTCTGCCGAGTATCCTGCGTCTGCCGAGTATCCTGCGTTTGCCGAGTATCCTGCGTTTGCCGAGTATCCAGTGTCTGCTGAGTATCCTGCGTCTGCCGAGTAGCCGATGTTTGCTGGGTAGCGCGGGGGTGCGTAGGCAGATTCCGGCGGATTTGAACCCCCCCAAACCTGGCTGCCTATTTGTTGAACGGCTTGACCGAGTTTACTCACAGGATTCCCGCTACTATTTCCGGCTACAGTTTCCCGAACATTGTCTGGAATGCTTTCTGGCAGATTTCGAGGAGGAGGAGCTGCAATATAACCGTCGTCTGCGATCGGAGGTTCCTGTCTGTAGTTGGGTTCTCCTGAATCTGCCGTCACCGGCTCGGAAATAGGAGGAGGCGCGCACAAACCGTCACCTCCTTCGCAGCCGGTCGATCTTTCTGCAAACTCTATACTTGTTGGCGCTTCGTACTCTTGGTACTCGCTGGTAGCGCCAACGCTGTAGTCTGTTTGGTCGATTTCAGCGTGGGCTGGGTTAACTGGCGCTTCAAAAGGCGGCTCTTGGGCCGTCGCTTCTGGCAGGGGAATCAGCGCGGGTTCCGGCAGATAATATTCGGTGGGAGGTGGTTCGCTGGCGTACTCAGGCTCTGAGGGCGGTGCGGCATCGAAAGGCTCGGACGGCGGGACTTCTGCCTGCGGTTCAGAGTATGGTTCTGGCGACCCTTGGCTGTATTCGGGTTCCGGGGGCGGGAGAGGAGCTTCAAATAATGGCTGGAGGTCTGCTGCGCCGGGGACGGCTTGTTCTGCTGGCGGAGTTTCCGCTTGGGCCCAAACTAAGCCTTTGCTTAGCAGTCCCAGACTGGCAAGGCAACCCAGTCCCACCAGCAGTGAGCGATCGGACAAAAGGCGCGATCGAGTCCGGGTGCCTGTAGGGTTCTTTTTTTGCTGTTTGGTGTTCAAAGGGGCTGTTATTTGCTTGTCTGGAACTGGTTTCACGATTTTTTTTCCCAACTCAACAGGGGGCACAAGGATCTCGAAGTCAGGATCGAATGTATGGCAATCCTTGTCTTTATATACAGACCTAACTGATTTTACCGGGCTTGAGGCAATTTTTTTTGCACATAGAACAAGCTCGAATGCCTTGCACATTCAGTCGCGATCGATATCCGGTTTTTTTGATCCCGATGGCACTTGCCTAGAAGTCTGTGACGGCCACACTGATGATAGCGCTTTGGCGTTCCTCTATGTTAATTAGTTGCCTATATTTCTCGGGTTATGCAAAATTTCGGCGCAGTCGGTCGTCCTAAAACCGCCGACTGATCGGGATTTTTTCCTGAAACCTGGCGCTGCCTTTAAACTTCGCGGACAAAATTTTTGATTGTTTAGAATACAAGCTAAATGATGCGCTTGGGTAAGGATAGGTTTCATGACTGTAGCTGGCGATCGCTTGACAAATTTTCCTGACTCTGAGTGCCTCGGACAGCCTGACGGTATCAGTTGGGACTGGCAGAGTTCAGAAGGCTTGCCCTATCTGACTTGCAGCTTGCTTTCTCGCTGGTCTCACGGCTTTTTTACTCGCGATTTCTCGCCCCGGGGGCCGATCGATCTGACGGAAGTTCTCGAACCAGGAGCTAAGGTTTACCGACTCCAACAGGTACACGGCAATGCGGTACTCAAAACGAGTGAGTTGTCCCCGGTTGTGGCTCCGGGCCAGGAAACCGCTGCCTCAAGCTATGCTGAGGCTGATGGCTTGGTAGCCGAGCGAGAATTGGAGGCGCTGTGGGTTTGCTCGGCTGACTGCGTGCCGGTGCTGATTGCTGACGATCGCACGGGACTCGTTGCTGCAGTTCACGCGGGTTGGCGCGGGACTGCTGCTAAGATATTACCAGAGGCGATCGCTCAACTTGTGGCACAAGGCAGTCAACTAGAAAATCTGAAGATTGCTATGGGGCCGGCGATCGCTGGAGAGGTTTACCAGGTATCTGTGGAGGTAGCAGCGGAACTGGGAGCCACCATTGCTCCTAAGAGTGGCGTTAGTGCGACAGCCGACGGCATTCTAGAGTTTTTGCACCAACTGCCGGAAACGCCTGTCTTAGCCGATCCAGAACAGGGAAAAGTACGCTTGGATGTTCGCCTCTGCAATGCTCTGCAATTGCAGCAGTTGGGAATCGATGTTTCTCAAGTGGCGATCGCTCCTTTCTGTACTTATTCTGACTCGGCTCGCTTTTTTTCCTACCGCCGCGATCGACTTAAAAAAGTCCAGTGGTCGGGAATTGTGAGTGCCTGCGGGACAAGTCCCTTCTGATGGCATTTGGCAGAAGGTAAAATTTTAGACGGCCAAGATAAAAATAAAAATCTTTGGATTCATTATTTTTTATTTACGAATGCCAAATGCCTTCTAGTTTCTATTTTCGTAAGGTTTGCTGGTTCCTGTTTTAAAGCACCAAAAACTAGCAGCAAAACTTTTGGGAAAGCGGCAGAGATCCCGCCCCGCTTTCCTCTCTTGTTAAGATTGCTCTATAACGAGAGTCTTCAGCGGGTTATTACCATGAGTGAGCCAACTCCCTATCAACTGCTTGAAGTCGATGAAGATGCTTCCTTTGATGAAGTGCAAGAGGCCCGCACGCGCCTAGCTGAGCAGTACAGCGGTGACAAGAAACGTTTGGAATTGCTCGAAGCCGCTTACGACGCGATCCTCATGGATCGCCTGCGGCAACGACAGGAAGGTAAAATTAAAGTGCCCGAACGCATCCGCTTTCCCGAACGGCTGACTCCCCCACCCCCAAGCTTTACTCCGTCTCCTCCTAGTGGCAGCCCAGCTTGGTTGCAGCGGCTAATCGATACTCCTAGTCGATCGGACATTTTGTGGCCGGCTGGGGTGTATGTGGGGTTAGGCGGACTGAGTATTTATCCGGCAGCTAATGATGGTTTACTACAGTTGACTCTGGCTCTTGGGGTCGGCTCTTGTCTTTATTTTGTTAATCGCAAGGAACAAAAATTTGGTCGGGCTGTGCTGCTGACTGTGGCTGGCTTGGTTATAGGCTTGTTGCTGGGAGGCTTTTTGGGTTCTTTGGTCAGTCCGGCATTTATAACAACAGAGAAATTTATCGCTTTGTTTACGTTTTTAATTCTGTGGCTGGTCAGCGGTTTTCTGCGATAGTCAGCAGTCATTAGTCAGCAGTTATTAGTCAGCAGTTATTAGTCAGCAGCCAACCACTAATAACTGTGGAATCAAGACCTCCGACAAATAACCTCAGCTAACAATTAATAACTAATGACTAATGACTAATAACTAATGACTAATTTTTGCGACCTAAAATAATCTCAACTGCTTCGCTCAAATTGTTGGCAATTAAATCCGGTTGGTGCATTTCTAGTTGGGTGCGATCGCGAATTCCGCACAAAACACCAATTACCTTGACATCGTGCGTTTTTGCTGCTATAATGTCCGCCTCCGTATCGCCAACCATCCAAGTGTCAGAAGCTGGCGGCAGTTCCGCGAGAGCTCTTGCCATCAACAGCGGCTTATCTTTGACATCCCCGGTTTTAACGTAATCGTTGGGGAGGCAATAGCGGCGGCTTTCTGGGAAAAATTGCCCTAAATTGCAGCGGTTGAAGGCTTCATCTAGTTCCCTAACGCGGCGCATGGTCATCACCGCTAAGTCTACTCCAGCGCGCTGCACCTTTTCGAGGGTTTCCACGGCGCTGGCGAGTGGTCGATCGTAAACCATGTAGGGTAGGGTGTGGACGGTTTGACGGCGTTTCTGAGCAAAATCGCGGGCTTGATCTGCATCTAATCCTGAGAGGATGCCAATTTCGGTTTCGGGAACCCGCGCGCGCTTCATGTCCCAAAACTCGGCTTTGGGGAGTTCGCGCACTGGTTGATCCGAACGCTTAGTCTCGGCGAGACAATACTGGTAAACTCGGTAGTAGCGATCGGACACGTCCATGATCGGGCCGTCAAAGTCGGTAATAAGTCTCAGCATTTAGCAGAGTATTTTTAAGCTTTTATACAAATCCTTCGATACTATATCACTTAAAGGTAACACTTTCTTTACAAAAATTGACACAAATACCCAGGGGAGGTAAGGTCTATAGGAATGGTGCTAATTAAAGCAAACATTTGAATTAAACTGTGCTGTTCCTCAACTTTAGCGGTTGTAAGCCATATCGGGGAATTTAAAATTAAAATGTGCCGCACAAATAGTGTAAACCGCTACATATTCTTCATAAATCTCAACCTCAACAGAGGATGATTTTGACTGCGCTTTCTCACAAAAAGTGGGTCAAATTAATATTTGACCCCATTTTTAAAATAAGCAAAAAACTGCTTGGAGAATCCAAAGTGTACTGTTTGCATAAATTTGCCACCGATAACAGGTGATGACCTCTGCCAGTATAAAAATTCCCATGATAAATCGCAGCCAAACAACAACTAACTTTACCGGCTAACCTTTGAGAGAGATGCTCTACAATAACGAGATGCTTCCCACATTAACTGTAGAGAGCAGCCCCAGAAGTATTAATATTCTTCTTTATAAGCTGTTATCCTTACGCAGGATTGAATACCTCACAGTCGATCGGGAACTTAAGATTAAAGAAATATCTTTGAAAGTGCAAGATTTTGCCTACATTCATGAGGAAGTAGGCGAAGGAAAAGACGTGCGCGATAGTTTTCCCGAACTGATTGGAATTGAAGGAATTCTTGAAGATATTATTGAAGAACGACAGCAAGATTGTCAGTTAAAATCAATTAGCCGAGTTCTCAAAGACGGCTCTTATTTGTATCTAAACTTGTATATTTTTGGTTATAAGGGACAAGCGAATGCTGACAGATTGATTATTTTATGTGAAGATGTGACAGATAGCATTGGCTCTCAGCCAACCACGGTTCAGGCTGCCAACCAAACAAGTATTAAAGGCGATAACTTAGCTGCGGCTGGCGATTATATTGACAAAATTATTAATTCCCTAGGGGATGTTTTGTTCGTAACAGGAACATCGGGGCAAATTAAAAAAGTGAATCAAGCTGCACAGCAATTGTTTGGATATACCGAATCGGAATTAATCGGTCAATCGATATCCCTGATTACGGCTGAGGAGGAACTGTTACGCAAAGTCAGCCAGCTACCTCCTGCACTTAAAAGCCAATATTGGCCTCAAGTAAAAGTAGCTTGCCAAACGAAAATAGGTTTAAAGCTGATTGTTGCGTTTTCATGCTCTACTTTCGAGACAAGCACAGGAAGCCCGGATGCAGATAGCAAGGTTATACAAGATTTTGTTTATATCGGCAAAGACATTACCAAGCAACAACGCATAAAAAAGTGTCAAGAAGCACAGTATGCTGTTACTCATATCCTGTCAGAATCAAGTTCTCTAGATAGCGCAACTCCGAAAATTTTGCAAGCTATTTGCCAAAGTTTTGGGTGGGATTTTGGCGAACTTTGGACGCCTGCAGAGGTTGAGAAAGAAACTAGATGGGGTGAGGAAATAAAATCTGAAACAGATCCGCTTTGGTGCCTGCCGCTTTGCTGTCCGATCGAGGCAGCTCCTTGTTGGCGGCGGGTCGCAGTTTGGCAGGCAGCGGAGGAAGTTAGGGAGTTTGCCGAAAACGATCAGCAGATTACTTTGGCTGCGGGTGAGGGTTTGCCGGGAGCGGTTTCCAGAAACGGTTCTACGCAGTGGATTACCGATCTTGTGGGCGATCGCAATTTCGTGCGATCGCGCTTGGCCGAGGAAGCGGGACTGCGATCGGGATTCGGTTTCCCCATTCACGCTAGGAGCCAAGTTGTAGGAGTAATGACTTTTTTTTGCCGGGAAGAACTGCCACCGGATCAAGATTTACTTCAGATTATAGCTGTGGTAAGTTCTCAATTAGGAGAATTTGTCAAGCGCAAATACGCAGAGAAAGAACTGCAAGAAGCTGAAGCTTCAATCCGATTTTTGTACGAACAAGAAAAACGCCAAAGTGAAGAATTAGCTCGGCAAAATTTAGCTTTAGAACAAGCCAAATTAGAATTACAAGCAGCTAACATGGAATTGCAGCGGCTCGCTTCGGTGGATGGATTGACTCAAATTCCCAACCGCCGCTGTTTTGACAAAAAATTGGAGTTAGAATGGCAGTGGATGGAGCGAGAAAAAGAATCGCTGTCTTTAATTTTGTGCGATATCGATTTTTTCAAACTTTACAACGATCATTACGGGCATCAAGGAGGCGACGAATGTTTAAAACAAGTAGCCCAGATTTTAGCTAGCAACGCTCAGCGGGCAGGAGATTTAGCCGCCCGCTACGGCGGCGAAGAATTTGCGGTAATTTTGTCGCGAACTGATGTGCAAGGAGCAAAGCGGGTAGCTGAAGCAATTCGCAGGGATTTGAAAGCAGCGGCAATTTTTCATGCTGCTTCCAAGGTAAGTAAGTTTATAACTCTCAGTATGGGGATCGCTACCACTGTACCTGCTGCTGGTTTATCGATTGAGGAGTTAATTGGACAGGCCGATAGAGCCCTGTATCGAGCTAAACTAGAAGGACGCGATCGTATAGTTGGCATAGACTTGAAATAGAATTTCAAGGGCCGAAAGGAGTATTTTCTGATGATTGTGAGAGAAGCTAAAATCGCTGACGCACCTGCAATCGCACGGGTTAATCTAGATACTTGGCGGACAGCTTACGGAAAAATTGTACCCACAGATTACTTCGCGCAACTGTCCTATGAAAAAGCAGAAAGCCGTTGGCAAGAAATCCTGGCAAACGTCAAGAATACTGGGGTTTTTGTCTGCGTTGCTGAGAATGAATCGGGAGAAATTGTGGGTTTTGCTGCGGGTGGTCCCGAACGCACAGGCAAAGATGTATATAAAGGAGAATTATTTGCCATCTATATTTTGCAGGAATATCAGCGTCAAGGAATCGGACGGCAACTCGTAAGAACAGTTGCCACGAAATTGGCAGAGTTAAGTTTGAACTCAATGCTAGTTTGGGTACTAGGAGACAATTCAGCTTATAGGTTTTATGAATTCTTAGGAGGTGAAAAAGTAGACGAACAGCAAACAAGTAGAGCAGGAGTTGCACTCAAAGAAATTGCCTACGGTTGGAAAGATATCGCAGTGCTGATTAACACGCCTGTATGACCTAAAAAGTGGAATTTTTGTCAATCATCTATCAAACTTCCCCTCTTCATTTGTTCCCGTTCAATTGCCTCAAACAAAGCTCGAAAATTCCCCGCCCCAAAACCTCCAGCTTGCACCTGTTTGCCGTTAACTAAACTAACTCGGCGCTCAATAATCTCGAAAAAGAAAGTCGGTTCTGCAAAAATGGGCTGGGTAAAGATTTGCAGCAGCATCGCTGCGGGAGTATCTTCTTGCCAATCTGCCAAAACTTGACAAGCTGTAATTGCTTGCCAATCTGCAGGCAAATAGTTTTGCCGCTGCTGCAATTCGGAATAGTATGTTGGAGGAACCGGCAGAAAAGGCAAACCGCACGATCGCAAATCGGCAACAACACCCACAATATTATTAGTTTGCAAAGCCATGTGCTGAATTCCCGGCCCCCGATTTGCGCTCAAAAACTCTTGAATTTGAGAATTAGCTGATGCCGGTTCATTAATCGGGAATTGCACCCCACCTTCAGCGTGCACCATAACTTGGCTCCGCAAAGCCGATTTCTCAGTCTGAATATCAAAATTTTGCTGCGGTTGAAAACCTAATATTTTTTGATACCAACTCACCGCACCTGACAAATCGCCAGATTCAACATTTAACACTACGTGGTCAATCCGGGTAAACAACGGCCGCTTATCCGAACCCGATAGCAGTGAATGGCTGCCAATTCGCTCCACGAGCGTATGGCTTAAATCTCCCCAGCCCGAAATTTTTGCCCGCTTAAAGTAGCCTCCTGCGTTTAGGTCTTCTTGAATCGGTTCCAGGATTTTAGCGCCTTCAGCAGCCGCTCTAGCTACCGCTAAATCAATGTCTTTTACCCGAAAACCCACATCGGCAATCCCTGGAGGATGAAACTTCAACCAACTAGCAGCGGGACTAGCGGGTGTCAGGGGCGAAGATAAAACAAAACATACATTGCCACTGCTGACAACTTCAGTGTGAGTGTGGCTGTTGGCATAACCTGCTATTGATTGAAAGCCTAACTGGCTGACAAACCAGTCGCGGGATACTTTAGCGTTTTCAACGTAAAATTGAATGCGATCGAACTCCATAATCAATAATTGAAAATGGAAACTGACAAATGGAAAATCTGCTGATTTTCAAGGCGAAATTGCAAGGGAGGAATTGAGTAATGGATATTTTTCATAGTTTTTATTGCGCGCCCACTTAATAATAACCTAAAGATTGAATATCCTAGCTCCCTCTGAAGGTAGAAATAAGTCGGCCCTTAAAAGAAACCCGGTGTGTGCGATAACTTAGGTTTGACCGCTAGGCCTCACCAATAGGACTAAGGAAAAAAAATGGTTTGATATGCTATTTACAGGGGTAAGGTGCGCGAGCCCATGCACCTACATAATTAACGGCTGTACAAGTTCTCAAACCTAAAAATATCATAATTTTTCTTGCCTTCAGCTTCCGCTGCGTTCGGCATTCAAATCACTCCTCAATAGCTAAAAGAACAAATGACTTTCCGGCTGAATATTAATCTCCATCGGCACAGCTTGCGGGTCAGCCGAAAGAGCAAACATAATCGCATTGGCGGCAGTGTCGGTAGTCAGCATTTTTGACCTGTCTACCTTCAAACTCACATTATCCCAAAACGGAGAATCCACCCCGCCAAAATAGAATAGCGTAAACTTAATACCGTAGCGCCGCAGTTCATCTGCCATGCACTTGCTGAAACCAACTACCCCAAACTTTGAAGCGCAATAAGCCGTTCCCATCGCCATCGAATGCTTGCCCAAAATCCCGATGACATTGCAAATGTGGCCGGATTTGCGCTCTTTCATCACATTCGCCGCAGCTTGAGACGTGTAAAAACTGCCTTTCAAGTTCAAGTCAAGCATTGCATCTAAATCAGCGGGTTCTAACTTGTTCCACTGCTTGAGAATTCCGGCACCGGCGGCGTTTACGAGGGCATCAATTTGTCCGAAATGCGCCGCAGCTTTGTGCATCAGCGTCTCGACTTGGGACAAATCGGTGATATCTGTGGGCACGCACAGTACCTCTGTTGCCGGAAGTTCGCTAGCTAAAGCGTCTAATTTACTGCTGTCTCTGGCGGCGAGCACTAGCCTCGCACCCGCATCAGCGAGTTTGCGGGCCACCGCTGAACCGATGCCGCCAGTTGCACCCACCACAACCACAACTTTGTCCTGCATATCCCTTTACATTTCTTTACGTCCAGATTGTATGATAACTCAAGTTGCTAGTAATGGGGATGCTTATATATTTTTAATTTTAATTAATTGAGGGAAACTTGCCAGCCTTTTTCGGCTTTTTTTAGCTGGAGAGAAGCGCAGGATTGCAAAAATTTCGTAAACTTTCTACCCAGATTAAAATCTTTAATTATTTGGGTAATTTGTTTGCCGTATTGTCGGTGAAATTCACTGCCTACATTGGAGAGAAATACAGAATTTTCAGGAGAGTTGCCAGTTAAGTCGCCAACGATTTTGACAAGAGCTCTTTCCAAGTCTTCCAGAGAATTAATATCTGTCAACTTCGCAGGTGGTGCCTGGTGGTTATTCAAATTTTCTTGGTTAAGTATTGGCGGTGGGGGCGGCAGTTTGACTTCAAAAAGGGTGACATAAGTTTGAGAAGTTTCTGAGGGTTTGTGGAGGGCAAAATCGGCGGGATATTTAAGAAAGATATCCCTGGTTTTAGTGCCGAGCAAATGATGAGAAACAACTTGATTTAGGACTAAGCCGTAATTTTCCCTAAATAAAGCTGAAACAGTAGAAAGTTTGATCCACTGAGTTGAGGTGCGTTTTTGCTCTTTTTTTATTAATTCTTTTAGCTGAATAACTAATTGCTCTAAGGGTGTAATTTCCGGTGTGGTTACGAGGGAATGGGTTTCCACTTGTCCGGTTTTGCTGTTTAAAACTATGATTTTATCTATTTGTTTGCGGACTTGAAATACGGTTAATCCGTGGGCTTGCAGTGTGTTGCTGAGGTGAGTGAGGGCGCGATCGGACGAACAGACAAAAATCTCTTTGGCTGTGGGATAATGTACGAAAATCGATGCGCCGACTGTAGCCATTTTTAAGTCGGCGCTGTCTTTGCCGGGGGGGACGTGAATTAGTTGATAGCCCCGCTGGTGAAATTCGGCATCTTTTTTGCCCATGCTGCGCCAGTTGGCAAAGGCGACTTTGATTTGGATGGGATAGTGGCAAATTCCCTCTAGGAATTTTTCGGTTTCGATGGTGAGTTGCAAGTTTTCGACATCTAGCAGCAAGATAGCAATCCCGACAGGAAGCGGGGCTGGTTGATTGGCTGTTGGAGTTGGAGGTTCTGACGCAACTGAATTTTCTGATTTAGCTGGTGCTGTTTGAGATTGGGCTAGCTGCTGAATTTTGGCAGATAATTTGCTGAATTGAGGTGAATTAACGAATTCTGGAATCAGCAGAATTTGTAGGTATTTTTTCGCAGTCAGCAGCAGGGAATCTGTATCGCTGGCTACGCTGAAACTTTTTGTCAATTTTCCAATCAAAACTGACTGAAAATCAGGTTTGGCCCAGGGGGTTTTCCTATATTTTTCAGTTATCCATTCGGGATGCTGTTCCTGAATGGTAATTAGGGTTTGAGCTATATAGCGACTGATGGCGCTCAATGCGAGAGATTCTTGAGTCGCCACCAAGGGGGTTGGATCGGGCATGACCCTCTACAATGCGGGATGCTGTTTCAATTTATCACACTTCTAGTTTCTCGCCGGGAGTCGGACGATCGCCCGCCAAATTAAACCGGCGACAATTAATGCCAATCCTGTCACCCAAATTTGCCTCTCCACCCAGAAAGCCAGAAACAGACAATTCCCCAAACCAACCCAAGCCAACCACTGCGGATAAAGCCTTTCGGCGGGGGAAAGTTGCAGCGCGGCGAGGTTGGTGATAGCGTAGTAAATCAAAACGCTAAAAGCACTGAAGGACCAAGTGGTTTTGACATCGCCGAGGAGGATTAAAAGTGCGATCGTAACTTCGACAACCACCACAGCCACGTAGGGAGTTGTCCCCGAAGGATTCAGCCGCGCCAAGACTCTCGGCATATCCAAGCGCCGCCCCATCGCCAGCCAGATGCGCGAGAGCCCTAAAATTAAGTTCAGCAAGACTCCCAACATAGCGGTAATTGCGCCGACGCCTAGCAGTTGAGAAACTCCTCGAATTGGGAAACTGCGGGCGATGACTTCCAGAGGTGCAGTCGTGCCGCCTATTTGTAAAGACAATTTATCGGCTCCACCCGCGCCCGCGACAACTACTGCTACCCCGACGTAAAGCAGCATTGTTAGCACCAAAGTGAAAATTATGGCTTTGGGAATGGTTTCCCTCGGTTCCCGCACTTCCTCGCTCATTGTGGTAATGCGGGCGTAACCGCTATAAGCGACAAACATCAGGGCGGTGGCCTGGAAGATGGAACCGATCGAGCTATGATTCTGTAGCCCGGGCATTTCCCACCTTACCTCTGGCAAACCGACAGCAACAAACACCGCTAAAGATAGAAGTGTAACTGAGACTATGGCAGTATTGGCAATATTCGATCGCCTAATTCCCGTCAATACAATTAAAGTGATGGCGGCGAGGGCGACTAAAGCTGTTAGGATCAGGTAAGTGCGATCGGCGACACCAACTGCATTTAAAAAATACCCCGCAAAACCTAAAGCAGCAGTAGCAGCAGAAGCCGTTTTCGCCACCAGAAACATCCAGCCGGCAGTGAAACCCAGCCAAGGATTGAGATATTTGTAGCCATATTCATAAGTACCGCCGCTAACAGGATGATTTGCCGCTAATTGAGCGCTGTTAAGGCCATTGCAAACAGCAACAAAAGCTGCAATACCTACAGCCAAAATCACTCCCGGCCCCGCAACTTCCGCCGCAATGCCGATACTCACAAATACCCCAGTACCCACAATCGAGCCCAGCCCCATCAGAGTAGCGCCGAAAATACCCAACTCTCGCTTCAGCAGTGTTGAAGACATAAATATAGCAGGCATCTTGCCTGCACAAAAATATTTGTCTGTTGTGGAACAGGCATCTTGCCTGTTCTGAAGACATAACTATAGCAGGCAAGATGGCTGCTCCACAAAAATATTTGTCTGTTGTGGAACAGGCATCTTGCCTATTCTGAAAGAGTTTCAAGATGTAAGTATTAACCGAAACGGCCTTGAATGTAATCTCTCGTACTCGAATTGCCCGCAGAAGTAAAAATCTTACTTGTCGGCCCAAATTCAACCATGCGGCCGATGCGACTTTCATCAGTATTAAAAAATGCCGTGTAATCAGAAACACGAGCAGCCTGCTGCATATTGTGCGTTACAATCACAACAGTTAACTGCTGGCGTAGAGTCTGAAATAACTCCTCAATCTTCATCGTTGAAATCGGATCTAGAGCAGAACAAGGTTCATCCATCAGCAAAATTTTCGGCTTTACAGCCAAAGCGCGAGCAATACAAAGTCGCTGCTGCTGTCCCCCCGAAATCCCCTGAGCCGATTTCTTCAAATCGTCTTTGACTTCATTCCAAAGCGCCGCACTTTTGAGTGCAGATTCCACAATCTCATCTAATTCTGCTTTGCTTTTGCGACCAAAAATCCTCACCCCGTAAGCAATATTATCGTAGATGCTCAGCGGAAAAGGATTTGGTCTTTGAAACACCATCCCAATTTGGCGGCGCAAACTATTAATGTTTACTTTTGGGCTGTAAATATCCTGTCCAAAAAACTCTACTCTTCCTTTAATTTGAACCTTTCCCTCCAATTCACCAATCCGGTTGAGAGCTTTGAGAAAGGTAGATTTGCCGCAACCTGAAGGCCCAATAATAGCCGTAATTTGCGGGTGAGGGATATTCATCGATAAATTTTCTAATACTTTGTGAGTTCCGTAATAAAAACTCAAGTCCTGAACCCGCAGTGCTGGCATTGCATTGGGGTCGATTTCCGGGGTGGCATCTTCTAGGAATTGATGTTTAGAGTCTTCGGATTTCAAGTTAGCTTTAGGTTTCATTATTTGCCGGGTTATATTGTTAATATTTGACTGAGAAATGCACTTTAGTTATTGATTTATCGGTTTTGCAAGCGTTTCCGAGTTACTGTACGGGATGCGACGCTAGCAATTAAAACCATGCCCAAAAGGACAGAGGCAGCAGTCCACGCCAATTCGTTCTGCTCTTTGTAAGGAGAGCTGGCGTAGCTATATATTAATACTGACATAGAAGGAGTCGGAGTCAGCAGTGTCTCGGGAATTTCTTTGAGTTTTGAGATAGTTTCTGCACCTATGGGGGACTGCATTATCTCGCCCAATTTATCAACTAAAGGAGGCCAAAATTGACTCGACAACGCCGTTACAATCAGCGGCGCGGTTTCGCCGGCGGCCCGGGAAGCAGCGAGTAAAATACCTGTGGTAATAGTTGGAAGTGCTGAGGGTATGATAATGCGAAACATAGTTTGAAAGCGTCCGCCTCCCAAACCAGCAGAAGCGAGGCGGTAAGAAGTAGGCACTAATTTTAATGCTTGTTCTGTTGTCAGAGCAACCACTGGAAGCATGATGATACCGAGAGCAAAACCGCCTGCTAAGGATGAAAATGCTTTGGTGGTAACGACAATTAGGGCGTAGGAAAAGACGCCAACTACGATCGAGGGAACGCTGCTGAGAATGACGGTGATAAAGCGAATACTATTGGTAATCGCTTTGTTTTCTCTACCAAACTCCGACAAAAATATTCCCGTCATTACGCCTATGGGTACGCTGATTAATGTCGCAATTCCTACCATTAAAGCAGTGCCGAGAATCGCATTTGCAAAGCCGTTGGGCTGGTCTTCTACTCCGACGGGTGCTGGTAGAGACACTAGCACTTCCCAACTCAAATGTGTGAGTCCTTCCCCGAGTATTTTGTATAAAATAGCAAACAAAGGGAGCAGGGCCAGAACTGTCAGAGCGAAAGCGATAACTGTCATTCCCCGGCTGAACAGAGTTCGGCTTAGCGACAGGGGGTTGTTGATTTCTGCATCCAGAATACTGTTTGAATTTTGTGCTTGAGTCATGCGATTTTAGATTTGAGATTTTAGACTGAACCAGCGGATAAATCCGGCGGCGCGGCTTGTGACCAAATTGCTTTCGATGATGTTAAGTTTTAGCTTCCTTGGCCCCAATTAGCTGAACTAACAATACTGCGATCGCATTTACGAACAAAGTGATCACAAATAAAATTAAAGCTAAATACATCAAAGCCCCGGTGTGCAGCGGTTCGACAGCTTCCCGAAATTGACTTGCCAAAACAGCAGGAATTGAGTAGCTGGGAGCGAGCACGGATGGGTTAATTTGAATCGAGTTGCCAATTACCATTGTGACTGCCATTGTTTCGCCTAAAGCGCGTCCCAAGGCTAATATGGTGGCGCCGATAATTCCTGAACTAGCTGCTGGTAATAACAGCTTAAATATAGTTTCCCAGCGGGTGGCGCCGAGGGACATGGAAGCACTTCGCAAATCTACGGGAACTGACATCAATACATCGCGGCTGATGGCGGCTACTGTGGGCAAAATCATAATTGATAACAGTATTCCCGCCGGGAGCATTCCGGGGCCTAAAGGTTCGCTGCTGAACAGGGGAAACCAACTGAAATTATCGAACAATGACTGCTGCAATGGCAACAAAAAGGGAATCAAAACAAAGATTCCCCACAGCCCCACTATCACGCTGGGAATAGCCGCGATTAATTCAACCATGAATCCCAAGGGCGATCGCACCCAAACGGGTAAGAAGTTCTCGCTAGTCACTATAGCTACTGACAGGCCTAAAGGAAGTGCGATAATTATGCCGATCGCAGAACTAATTACAGTACCGTAAATAAACGGCAAAGCCCCAAACTGCAACTCGCCGATATCCCACTTGGGATTCCACAAGAATGAGAGTCCAAATTGGCTAATAGCAGGCCAAGCATCTTTAAAAATTACCGCACTCATCCAAAACAATATACCCGCTGTCGCTAGGGCAAAACCCCATACAAATAGTGTAAAACCCGACTCCATCCATAAACCTTCACCAGCAGTATCTGTCAAATCTACTTCTGTGTTTATTTCGGTCGGTTTCCGAGTCAATTTATTCCGTTTTTTTGAAATATTGGTCATACCGAAATTAGTGCGTACAAAGTGAAATATTTGCTTAAAGGACGAGGAATTATAATGGGCGGGGTGCGCGCTGCGAACCTGGTTTGTAAGGTACGCAGTGCGTACCTTACACAGTAAATTTAGCGCACATTAACCTGATAATTTATGAATTTTGAGTCATCGATTTAACTCGTCAACTCATAACCCCGTGCGATCGCCGGAATTAACCTCTGGCAATCACAGTCTGATTAACTGTTTGAACTACCTTTTGAGCTGTAGCTGAAGGAATGCTAGTAAACTCTAACTGTTTGTTAATACCTTGACCTGTAGTCATCACCCAATTAACCATCTTTTTAATAGCCTCTGCTTTCGCAGCAGGATACTGTTTGTAGATTAACAGCCAAGTCAAACCAACAATCGGATAACCGTCGTTAGGATTGCCTTCTACTAAGCGGAAGTCGGCGGGGAAGGTTTCCCCTGCTAAAGCTTTCTCTGCTTCAGCCAAGCTAGGCTCTACAAACCGGCCAGCTTTATTTTGAATAAATGCTGTTTGGAGATTGTTTTGCCGAGCAAAAGTATCTTGAACGTAGCCGATCGCACCCGCTGTATTCTTCACCAAAGCAGCTACGCCCGGGTTTCCTTGACCACTGACAGGGCTTCCTGGCCAACTCGGCTGAGCGGCAGCTTTGATGCTGCTACCGGTTGCCTGCAAGTGGTTAGCAAAAATAAAGGTTGTACCGCTGCTATCTGCGCGTACAGCTACTCGAATCGCAGTATTTGGCAAGTTTTTAGCTTGTCCAGAAATTCCGGCTATTTTCGCATCATTCCAGCGAGTAATCTTGCCTTCAAAGATGCCGTTTATGGCATCCTTATTTAGCCTCAGATTGGTCACTCCGGGCAAGTTGTAAACAACTGCAACAGCACCGCCAGCAGTCGGAACCGCCATGACGCCGCGCTTTACCTCAGCGATTTGTGCAGGAGTCATCAGCGCGTCGCTGCCTGCGAAATCAACAGTGCCTGTAATTAATGCTTTGATGCCAGCACCGCTACCAGTTCCTTCGTAGTTTACAGTAATTTGATTTGCACTTCTCATCTGAGAGAAGTAGCGATCGTAAAGAGGTTTGGGGAAAGTGGCTCCCGAACCGTTTAGTGTTACCGCAGCTACAGCGGAACTAATCAAAGTCAACGAAAATGCTGCTGCTGCTAGTGTCACTATAAAACTACGTCGCCAACGTCCTGTGAAAAAATTCATATTCCTCCTCTCCCTTAATAGCCGACTTTGCAAATCTCCTCCATAGGATAGACTGAAACCCCCAAGGAAAGGCCTTTAATAGAATAAGCTTGTTTTAAATTTTGGTTAATAGTAGATTAACTAACAATAGAATAAGCTTTGTTTAAATTATGGTTAAGAGTATTGCAAAAAAAAATTAGCTAAAGTCAATTTTTGATGAATCAGAGAAATACCAAGTCATAGAGTAACGATAACAATAGAAATTTATTTAGCGATAGCCCGATCGCCCCCACCCCGCACTCCATCCCCCGATAGCCGCATAATAGTAGGGGCACTTAACATTTCTTTAACAACAATGGCAAGAGACTTGCGGGGATTCCTAAAACTACTCGAAGAACGGGGACAACTGCGCCGGATTAGCGCCTTAGTCGATTCCGACCTCGAAATTGCCGAAATTTCCAACCAAATGCTGCAAAAAGGCGGCCCTGGACTGCTGTTTGAAAACGTCAAAGGGGCAGAATTCCCCGTCGCCATTAACCTATTGGGTACGGAAGAGCGCGTTTGCTGGGCGATGAACATGGAAAAGCCGATCGAACTAGAAGAGCTCGGCAAAAAACTGGGAATGCTGCAACAGCCAAAACCGCCGAAAAAGATTTCCCAAGCGATAGAATTCGGCAAAGTGTTGTTTGACGTAGTGAAAGCCAAACCCGGCCGCGACTTTTTCCCAGCTTGTCAGCAAGTGGTATTTGAGGGAGAAGGGGTGGATTTGCACAAAATCCCGATGATTCGCCCTTATTCGGGAGATGCGGGCAAAATTATCACCCTGGGTTTGGTAATTACCAAAGATTGCGAAACGGGCACGCCGAATGTGGGGGTTTATCGGTTGCAGTTGCAGTCAAAAAACACGATGACTGTACACTGGTTATCGGTGCGGGGCGGGGCGCGACACTTGCGGAAAGCGGCGCAGGCTGGTAAAAAGTTGGAAGTTGCGATCGCCCTTGGAGTCGATCCCCTGATTATTCTCGCTGCTGCAACGCCAATTCCTGTAGATTTATCGGAATGGTTATTTGCGGGACTTTACGGGGGTTCCGGCGTGCAATTGGCCAAGTGCAAAACCGTAGATTTGGAAGTACCGGCGGACTCGGAAATTGTGTTAGAAGGAACGATTACGCCGGGGGAAGTTCTGCCCGACGGGCCCTTTGGGGATCACATGGGTTATTACGGCGGCGTGGAAGATTCGCCGTTGGTGCGGTTCCACTGCATGACGCACCGCAAAGACCCGATTTATCTGACCACATTTAGCGGGCGGCCGCCGAAAGAAGAAGCAATGATGGCGATCGCGCTTAACCGTATTTATACGCCTATTTTGCGGCAGCAAGTATCGGAAATTGTCGATTTCTTCTTACCGATGGAAGCGCTTAGTTATAAAGCCGCAATTATCTCGATTGATAAAGCATATCCCGGTCAAGCGCGCAGGGCTGCTTTAGCATTTTGGAGTGCATTACCGCAGTTTACTTACACTAAGTTTGTGATTGTTGTCGATAAAAGTATCAACATTCGCGACCCGCGTCAAGTAGTTTGGGCAATTAGTTCTAAAGTCGATCCTGTTCGGGATGTATTTATTCTGCCGAATACGCCCTTTGATACGTTAGATTTTGCCAGTGAAAAGATTGGTTTGGGAGGCAGAATGGGGATTGATGCTACTACGAAGATGCCGCCGGAAACCGATCACGAATGGGGGGAAGTTTTGGAGTCCGATCCTGATGTGGCGGCGATGGTAGAAAGGCGTTGGGCCGAGTATGGTTTGGCCGATTTGAATTTGGGAGAAGTCGATCCGAATTTGTTTGGATATGAGATGAAGTAGGGGAATCAACCGTAAAATCTGAGATCTCGCATATCCTCGATCGACCTGTAGGGCGGGTTTTTCCAACCCTTTATGACACAGATAGACAATCTCAAAAACCCGCCCCCACCAAACGAAAAATCTCAACTTACCTCTTTTTAATGCGATCGGGACTTATGCGCTTCCTCAGAGAAACCGGGTTTTTGGCCTTATCTGCGCGCTGTAACGAAGTATTCGGGAAAAAACCCGGTTTCTGGGCCCCATGCGTAAGTTTTGTAGGAAATTGGCAACAATCGCTCTAGCAGCAACAGCTACTCCGTCTCCCGAAGGTGGTTAAGCATTGCTTGCGTTGTTGGATGCTGGGAAAGTTGCGAGTCTTGACCCGCTGATATCGCCTGCTGGAGACAATCAATGAAATTGCTCCAAACTTTTTGGGTGTTGGGATGATTCTTCCCCCATTGGTTAAACAAGATTTTTAATGCTCTCAGGTAAAGCGGTTCCGCTTCCGGGTAGCGTCCCATTGCATAATACAGCCCTGCCAGATTGTTCAAACTTATTGCCGTATCGGGATGGTCGGTTCCTAGCTGCTGCTCGTAAATCGAGAGCGATCGCACTAACAAGGGCTCCGCCTCCGGGTAGCGTCCCATTGCCTTATAAAGATTTGCCAGATTGTTCAAACTACTTGCCGTATTGGGATGGTCGCCTCCGAGCTGCTGCTCGCAAATCGAGAGCGATCGCACTAACAAGGGCTCCGCCTCCGGGTAGCGTCCCATTGCCTTATAAAGATTTGCCAGATTGTTCAAACTACTTGCCGTATCGGGATGGTCGGCTCCGAGCTGCTGCTCGTAAATAGAGAGCGATCGTACATACAAGGGTTCTGCTTCCGGGTAGCGTCCCATTGCATAGTACAGCCCTGCCAGATTGTTCAAACTCCCTGCGGTATTGGGATGGTCGGCTCCGAGCTGCTGCTCCGAGATCGAGAGCGATCGCACATACAAGGGTTCTGCTTCCGGGTAGCGTCCCATTGCATAGTACAGCCCTGCCAGATTGTTCAAACTCGCTGCCGTCTGGGGATGATCGGCTCCGAGCTGCCGCTCCCTGATCGAGAGCGATCGCACATACAAGGGTTCTGCTTCCGGGTAGCGTCCCATTGACTCGTACAGCCCTGCCAGATTGTTCAAACTCCCTGCTGTATTGGGATGGTCGGCTCCGAGCTGCTGCTCGTAAATAGAGAGCGATCGCACATACAAGGGTTCTGCTTCCGCGTAGCGTCCCATTGACTCGTACAGCGCTGCCAGATTGTTCAAACTCGTTGCCGTATCGGGATGGTCGGCTCCGCAGCGTTTCTCTGTCATCTGGAGGCAAGCTTTCAACCACTTCTGGGCCTCTGCCCACAAGCTCTGTCCCTGGGCAACCCACCCCAATCTCGTGAAAGACCACGTAGCATCACTATCTTCCAGCAAATGCGACCATTGCTCCGCCACCACCTCCAAATGAGGCAGCGCCTCCTTCACCCGTTGCTGCACCTCCAGCGTCACAGTCTGCGGAATCGTCTTCGCTACCGCTGTCAGCGCCGTCGCAAAACTTCTCCGCAAATTCTCAGCATCGGCGCGCCCCTGCAATTTGGCCGCAAAAAACTCCCGAATCAAAGCATGAAGTTGATAGCGTGGCTGCACCAGCCCAGATTGAGCCGAATCAGAGGTTTCATCCTCCACCAGCGACAGCAAACTCTGTTCCAGCAGTTCGTCATCCCGACAATCTTCCAAATCCTCCTCATCCCAATCCGCCAAACACTCAGCTACCAACTCCCAAGGAATCGGAGCCAGAGCAAACACGCTCAGCAGACACCCCAGCGTCCGCGCGGGAGGTTTCAACTCCGCCCAACTCAACTCAAAGGCTGCCGCCACTCCGCGCCTAGCCGTCATCCCAGCTTCCGCCTCCTGCAATGCCCGCGCCTCCAATCGCTGACTCTGCAACCGTTCCAGTATTTCTGCCAAGGACAGCGGCCGCTTGCGCCGCAGATAGCGCCCTACCAGTTCGATGCCCAAAGGCAAATAATCCAACCACTGACAAAGCGCTTCAGCATCTTCAAGCTGGGCATCAATCCGTCCCAGCCCGTTTCCCGGCAAATCCCCAGCCGTCAGCCGCAGCAAGTTTAGCGCCGCCTCTGGTTTCAACACTTTTAACGGCAAACACCCCACAGGCGACGGCACAAATTGTCGCGCTGTCAGCAACACCTTAAACCGGGGATTTCTAGGCAGCAACGGCTGCACCGCCCGGTAATCGCTGACATCATCCAATACCAGCAGAGCATTGCCAGAGGTTTGTTTTGCCCACTCTTCGTAGCAAAACTGCAACCGTTCCTCCAGATTGTCGAGAGTATCCGGCGGCTGAATTCCCATTCGCAGCGCTTTCTGCAACACCTGCGGCGCTAAACCGATTTCCCGCACAAACAGCCACCAAATCCCCGCTGAATAGGTATTGTGTTCGCGGTGAAAGTTTGCATACTGCCATGCCAATTCTGTCTTGCCGATGCCGCCCATTCCCGACGCAGCGGCAATGGCAACGCGGCTCCCATCCTGCAACAATCCGTGCAATTGCTGCATCTCTTCATCCCGTCCGACAAAGTTTTTGGAACCGAGTTCGGAGGGAATATCGTATAGTTGGTAAAAACTTGTGAAACCTGGATTGGGTGTTTTTCGCTCCAGGTCTAGGACTTTTTTGCTAATACCTTAGCCCACTTCCGAAACGTTGGGAAATGCTGCTGGAAAAAATTCTCTGTATCCAATTCTGCCTCGTAGGAAATTCCCACAAACGGCGGAAAGCTTGAGATTACGCCTTTAAGTTTCGCGGCTGCTGTCGCTCCCGGTTGGTTTAGCTTGTCCCGAATCTCCTGCAAAATCTGAATTACCTCATCGGGATACTGTCGCTGCACTTCAATTTGCCCAACTTCTTCGACAATCTCGGCAACAATAATCTCAGCTTCCTGTTCGGGAATTTCCACCGTTTTCGTTTGCCGAGCGATAACCTGCCAATAATCCTCTTCCTGCTCCCGAATCTCCTTGCGTAGCTCTCGGACTTGCTGTTTAATTCGGATCTTTTCTTCTTGCGGTGCAAAATTTAGAGCCTTTACCTTGCCCACTAATTGCTCTTTCAGATCTTCCAAGTTCTCTTCCATGTCAGACAGACGATTAATTGGCATTAATATAACTCCGGCAGAATGAACAACTCCTGACTCTTGTATACAAGCGGAAAATTCCAATATCCGCATTAATGCGATCGAACTGATATCTTGCACTTGTTGCCAGATTCCAGCAGGGGTTGAAACCCCTGCCTCACAGCGAAAGTCCACTGAAGTGGACTGAAGAAGGGATTGATTAAAAATTTCAAAAAAAGGATTGAAGCGGAGATCGATCGCCTTTTCAGTCGTCTTCAGACGACTTTAGCTTTGAGGCGGGGGTTTCAACCCCCGACGGACTGTTGCAAGAAGTGCAAAAACTAAATCACAAATCAGTTTACCGTTCCAAAACCTCAACCAAATCTTCGATCATCAAATCGAAGACAGCAGCAAGTTTCTGCAAAGCCGTGTAGTCCACCGTTGCCATTTTGGGAGCTTGGGCGTATTTTTTAACCGTGCTGTAGGGAATGCCCGTTCTCTCGGAAACTTCTTTCAGCGTCCAACCCTTTTCCTGGGCTACTTCTCGAACTCGCAACCGTATTAACCCCATCTTCCCGCTGACAAATCAGTTTACTGTTCCAAAATCTCGACTAAATCTTCGATCGCAATATCGAACGCACGAGCCATCTTGTCCAAAGCTGTGTAGTCTACAGTTGCCATACCTGAAGAATTGGCATAGGTCGCGATCGTGGTATATGGAATACCTGTTCTTTTGGAGACTTCTGTCAGATTCCAACCCTTCTCTTGAGCAAATTCTCGAACTCGCAGCCTAATTCGTCGCATATTCCCAGCAAAAAATCAGCCTACTCTTCCAAAATCTCCACTAAATCTTCGATCGCAATATCAAACACGCGAGCCATTTTGTTTAAAGCTGTGTAATCTACCGTTGCTAGCTTGGGAGAATGGGCATAGCTTCTAACCGTACTGTAAGGAATACCCGATCGCTCAGAAACTTCTTTAAGCGTCCAACCCTTTTCCTCAGCTAGTTCTCGAACCCGCAACCGAATTAGACCCATCTTGCACTTGACAGCCGATACGAACGTATCATAAGATTAATAGTATCAAATTAGCGATCGCCCCGTGACCTGAGAAATCTAGAGCGATCGCCTTTCATTCACCACCCACAAAAGTGGGAAGGATTTTCCTATGATACCAAAACAACCGACATATCGCGATCGACTTCAACCTTGGTGCATAATTCGCCACCTCCCCAACTGTCAGCGTTTAACAGTCGCCCGTTTCAGCCGCCGCCCCAATGCCGAATCTTACCTAAATGCACTGCGCCGCTTAATGCCGGCAGTCCCGCATACAATTATTTTCGTAAATGCGCTGTCTGTCTTAGATGAAAATAGCGTTCCAATTCCGATGCAATTGTCGATCGAAAGTTAATGCGTTGAAAAGTGTGAACAACAGGTAAGATGCCGGTTCTACAAACATTAAAATATGTTGTGGGGTGGGCATCTTGCCCGCCCAAGAAATAGGCAAGATGCCTGTTCCACAAATATTCAACTAAACTAGAAATAGATTTGAGTCAAGGAGTCACATCAATGCCATCTCCCTTTCCCGGTATGGACCCGTATTTAGAGCATCCTGAACTCTGGCCTGCCCTACATCACTTGTTAATTAGTGAAATTTTTAGATTTTTGTCTCCCCAACTGCGTCCTAAGTATTTAGTGTCGTTGGAAGTGAGAATCTATGAAACCGCTGACGACAATTTATCAATTGGCATTCCTGATGTAAACGTAATTCAGCCAATAACTACAACCGAATTAATCACATCAAACGTAGCCGTTGCAGCGCCACCAACACAACCCTTGACAGTAAATATTCCCATGCCCTACCAGGTTCGGGAAGGCTATTTAGAAATTAGAGAAAGAGGAAACCAAGAACTAATCACCCTGATTGAAATCCTCTCGCCTAGCAATAAGCGCACAGGAAAAGGGCGACAAATGTATGAAGAAAAGCGAGAAGAAATTTTAGGTAGCCGCACTCATTTAATTGAAATAGATTTATTGCGGCGCGGTCAAAAAATGCCAGTTATTGGCAATGACATTGAAAGTCACTATAGCGTTTTGGTGTGTCGGGGAAATCGCCGTCCCAGAGCTGATTTGTATGCTTTTAACCTGCAAAACCCGATGCCTGCCTTTCCTTTGCCGCTGCGATCGGGCGATACTGAACCTGTCATAAACTTGCAGGAATTATTTACTCAAATTTACGACATAGCAAGTTACGACCTGAAGATAGATTATCGCAACTGGGAAGTCATACCACCGCTGTCAGAGGCCGATACAATTTGGGCAGATGCTTGGTTGCGCGATCGAGGATTGCCAGATTAATTTGCCGTGCCGCCCAAATCTGGTTAAATACCCTATTTATTTCTTAGTCGGCGGAGGCAGACTTCGTTTGACTTGCAGAACGATTTCCCTCGCAGAATGACTTAATTCTCAAATAGCTTGAGGGCTAAACATCTTGACTTTGCATCAACCGCTGCTTCAAACGCGCCGGATCTCCCCGATCGACAACTTGGCCCTTTTCCAACAAAAAAGCCCCATCGCAGTAATTCAACTCATCCAAACGGTGAGTTACCCACAAAGCCGTAATCCCGCGATTTTTCACCAACCGCTGCACCGCCGCCACCAAATCCAACTGAGAATCAGGATCTAACAAAGCCGTCGGTTCGTCCAACAGCAGAATTTCGCAGTGACGGGCGATCGCCCCAGCAAGAGCAATTCGCTGCTTCTGGCCCCCACTCAAAGCATAAATCGGCCGCCGCTGCAAATCCAGCAAATTCACAGCCTCCAAAGCCTCCGCCACCCTCTCCCGCACCTGAACGTTAGAAAGCTTTTCCTCGACCAAACCAAAAGCCACATCCGCACCCACCGTCGGCATCACCAATTGGTGGTCGGGGTTTTGAAACACAAACCCCACCCGCCCGCCGAGGTCAATTTCCCCCGACTGGGGGTGCAGCAGCCCAGCCATCAGCCTCAACAGCGTAGACTTGCCGCTGCCGTTAGTGCCCAAAAGCATCCAAAACTCGCCCTTGGGTACATCCAGAGAGCAACCTTGCAACACTCGATCGCCAGACGGCCAGCAAAAACCCAAATCCCGCACAGCAACGGCTGACTGGCTCATATCGGCACCAACACCCCCAGCCCTCATTCTGCTGTCATCGAGACAAAACCAGGGGATCTGCCTGTAGATGACGCCCCCGATTTCTGAGAAACCACCACCCCAGAAATCTCGCTGCTGAGTACAGCCACCTTTTTCTCAGGATTTTTCTCGCAGGTGAGTTCCAAAATTTGCGGTTGGGAGTTGCGAATCGCCGCCAGTACCTGCTGGTAAACAGTCTCAGCGTCCTCCTCCAACTTCCGCTGCACCGACAGCGAGACGGGCGTATTTTTCACAATGATGTCAATGCTGAACATATAGTCTTAAAAACCTAAGTTTGGAGCTCTATCCTCAGTATATATATAGGACTTACCCACGGAAACCCAGTTTCTTAGAAAAATAAGAGGTTGAGGCCGATATATCTACCAAGCCACCGGGCTTCTGACGCAAAGCGCAAAGACTCCTGTAGAGTAGAAGTTCCCAAATGCAGGGTAAAGACTTCGGGGACTTTGAGGGCTTCCGGGACTTCGCACAAGTCAAAAGTCAAGAGCCAAAAGTTTTTTAAGAAAAACTTGCTCTTGTAAAGAATTACCTCTATAATCGTCAATACGGTAAAGAAAAGTAAAGTCTGTTCATAATCCAACTTGTTTTCTGCTAAGCAGAGGCAACGGTGGAAGACTCATGACTAGAGACAGATCCGTTGTAATTATATCCATTTGGAGATTTGCGTAAATGACAATCGCAGTCGGACGCGCCCAGACCGAAAGAGGCATCTTTGACGTCCTCGACGACTGGCTCAAACGCGATCGCTTCGTCTTCGTAGGCTGGTCTGGCATCCTGCTATTCCCCTGCGCCTACCTAGCCATCGGTGGCTGGTTAACAGGCACCACCTTCGTCACATCCTGGTACACCCACGGTTTGGCAAGTTCCTACCTCGAAGGAGCCAACTTCCTCACCGTAGCAGTCTCCACCCCAGCCAACAGCCTCGGACACTCCCTGCTGTTCCTGTGGGGCCCCGAAGCACAGTGGGACTTCACCCGCTGGTTCCAACTCGGTGGGCTGTGGACATTCGTAGCCCTCCACGGCGCTTTCGCACTGATCGGCTTTTGCCTGCGTCAGATTGAAATCGCCCGTTTGGTAGGCATCCGTCCCTACAACGCCCTAGCATTCACCGGCCCCATCGCCGTGTTTGTTTCGGTGTTCCTGCTTTACCCCTTGGGTCAATCAGGCTGGTTCTTCGCCCCCAGTTTCGGCGTCGCAGCAATTTTCCGCTTCCTGCTATTCCTGCAAGGCTTCCACAACTGGACGCTCAACCCATTCCACATGATGGGCGTTGCAGGCATCTTGGGCGGCGCGCTGTTGTGCGCTATCCACGGTGCAACCGTAGAAAACACCTTGTTTGAAGACGGCGAAGGCTCAAACACCTTCCGCGCCTTCAACCCAACTCAGTCAGAAGAAACCTACTCGATGGTTACAGCTAACCGCTTTTGGTCGCAAATCTTCGGAATTGCCTTCTCCAACAAGCGCTGGTTGCACTTCTTCATGTTGTTCGTACCTGTCACAGGCTTGTGGATGAGCTCCATTGGCATCGTCGGTTTGGCATTGAACCTGCGCGCCTATGACTTCGTATCACAAGAATTGCGCGCTGCTGAAGATCCTGAGTTTGAAACGTTCTACACTAAGAACATTCTGCTTAACGAAGGCATTCGTGCTTGGATGGCTCCTACAGACCAACCTCACGAAAACTACATCTTCCCTGAAGAAGTTCTGCCTCGCGGTAACGCTCTGTAATCAGCGCGAAATATCAAAATTTCCAACATTTTAAAAGGGTAAGACAAAGCAGTTTAGGCTTTACCCTTAATGTTTAAAAAGCTCCCGCCACCAGGCAGGAGCTTTTTGTTTCCAGGAGGCGATCGAATTAGCGCCCTAAAAAAAGTTGATTTTGTACAAAAACCAACTCTGCCTGTAGCTAGAACAACTGGTGTCTTTATATATGGTGAACTCTCCTATCTGGCAAGAAATCGAGCGGCCTTTCTCCGCTGCCATAGTTGCCATGCACCTAATAACCGCACAGCCCGGATTCTGAAGAAAATATAGGCAAATGGCTGAAACTGCGATCGTCCGCTTGCTGTAGAGAGCGATCGAAGACCTTGCAGCAGCAGTAATTTTTCCCGATTTTGCAAAAATCTCAATTTGCATCCCCCACTTCTAATTCCTTGTGTTATTCTAATAATTGTGACTACTGGAATGATACTCAGAACGCAAGTTCTTCTGGTAACGCTGGCAATGGCTAGCGCACAAATCATCACCTTAAATCTTGTATTTAGGTGATGTGCGTTCCAATATTAAGCCATTTAGCTAAACCTGGAGGTGATGCCCATGATAGAAAGTAGTAAACGCATGGGTCATCAGATTGGAAACTACCGGCTGTGCGCCGGGGCCGCTCACTAGCAGTCAGCCGTCGTCTCCAACGGGAAACGACTTCCACGGGGAACCAGGCTGAGCTAGGGATTCTCCCGGCAGTCAGGTTCTAATCTGAAGACCCGCTAGACCGCTCTCACCTCAAATAGTGTTAAATCTTGAGTATTAAAACTTGAGGCTCAACACTATTGGTGAGAGCGGATAGTTTTTGGTCAGGTTTTCTACAGGTGGGCAGTTAATCTGCCATTGCTAATCCCAAAGAAAAAAATTATGGCTGACCTAATTAACAATACTGAAATTCAAGAGCGCGTCAGTCAATTGTCAGGCTGGACGGTTGAAGGCAAACAACTGCGCTCTACCCGTTTATTTAAAGATTTTATCGAAGCGATCGCCTTTGTAAATAAGTTGGTCGCCCCCTCAGAAGCCGCAGGACATCACCCCGACATAGAAATCTCCTACAACAAAGTTACAGTTAACTTGACAACCCACGATGCCGGAGGCTTAACTGAGAAAGACTTTGCGCTAGCCCAAGAGATTTCTGCGCTAGATTAAAAGAGTGCCAGTTGACCCAACAAGAGTCCTGGATCTAGCCACAGTCCCCGATCGCGGAAAGCTCGCAAATAAAAAATCGACTTGGGGTTAAAATCGGGTGTGAAAAAGTCGAGAGGCCCAACGTTCAATGTATAAAAGGCTATTCCCCATCATCCGACCATGATCGTATTTGAAAAGCCAGAGTTCAAGAACGAGTCTGCAGCAGAAAAAACCGATCTGATAGAAAAGCTTTTAGATATTGGCGCGGCTCTGTCGAGCGCCCAAGATTTGGGCGACTTGTTAAACTTAATTTTATCCAAAAGTAGGGAAATTACCTACAGCGATGCTGGCAGCGTTTACTTAGTAGATCACAGCGACGAAACACCTAAGCTGCTGTTCAAGGTAGCCCAAAACGCTTCTAAACCGAGCCTGTCGTTTAAAGAGTTTGCTCTGCCCCTGACAGACAAAAGCTTGGCAGGATACGTGGCAATTACAGGTCAAAGTTTAAACCTCTCTGATGCCTACGACTTACCCTCGGGTGTACCCTACCGGCTAGATACCAGTTTTGACAGAGATATTAATTACCGCACCTGCTCGGTAATGGTACTGCCGATGCAAAACCGACAGGGGGAGACAATAGGTGTACTGCAACTGATCAACCGCAAAACAAAGGCAGAGACGGTGCTGACAGCAGACAATGCCTGGGAATCGACGCAGCAGTATTCGGAGTGGGAAGAAAGGATAGTTCGATCGCTCGCTTCTCAAGCAGCAATCTCGATCGAGCGCAATCAACTCCAAGATAGCATAGAAAATTTGTTCGAGGGCTTCGTCAAAGCCTCGGTGCAAGTCATAGAAGCCAGAGACCCCTGTACCTACGGCCATTCAGAGCGAGTAGCAGCCCTGACAGTACGCCTTTCAGAAGAAGTAAACACCGTCAGCAGCGGAGGACTGCGCTCTATTTACTTTAACAACCGCCAAATTCAAGAACTTCGCTACGCCGCCCTGCTGCACGATTTTGGCAAAATAGGAGTGCCCGAAGCAGTTTTGACCAAACAGAAAAAGCTCTACCCCGCACAGCTAGAAGTCATTCGCCACCGCTTTGGCTTAGCTCAACGGACGATGGAAATGGAATGCGTCCAGTCTAAATATAAATACTTGCTGGAGCATTCAGCCTACCGAAAACACTCGAACCAGGAGCCAGAGTGCGCTCAATGCCAGGAAATCGAACAGCTAGACACTAAGCTAGCAGAGGCCAAAAGCAGATTAGCAGAATACTGGGAAGTGCTGCTAGAGGCAAACGAGCCTCACATTTTGGCAGCAGAACCCCTAGCTCAACTGCGAGAAATTTCTCGACAAACTTACAGAGATATAGATGGGGCAAAGAAACCCCTGCTGAACCCAGACGAGATCGTGCAATTGATGGTGTCGAGGGGCAACCTGACACCGGAAGAACGATCGGCAATAGAATTTCACGTAACTCACACTTACGAGTTTCTGAAACAAATTCCTTGGACAAAGGATTTGAAAAATGTTCCAGACATTGCCTACGGACATCACGAAAAACTCGACGGCACAGGCTATCCGCGAGGCCTAAACAAGTCAGAAATTCCAATTCAAGCGCAATTGATGACGATCGCCGATATTTACGACGCCCTGACAGCAGGCGATAGACCCTACAAGCGAGCCCTGCGTACAGAGGCAGCGATGAAAATTTTGCGGCAAGAAGCAGCTCACAACAAAATTAACGCCGATTTGTTAGAACTGTTCGATCACCGCCAAGTCTTTAGCGTCCTCGGGCACAGCTTGAGTGTTAAAGTCGAATCAGCCTAGACGAGTCGGGTGTGCTGTGCTAAAAAGTAAATAGGCGATCGGGCGCTATCAAGTGTCATCAGTAAAATCAATCGACAGCCCAAGTGTGGTCGGGTTTTGACGCCGTTGAGTACAGGTAAAAAAACAGGCTCTCTGCAGCCGTCAGTTACATCTATATACTCTGTCAGCCCGAAAGAATCAAAAGAAAAAGTGAATTTTAGGTCTCTTTTTAGAGTATGCTAGTTGAGCAACGACTGACCACATAGAAGACTAGAAAAGTTTCTCTGTAATCGGTGTGAGGATGAGAGTGAATATGTCGAAATTTTTGTGGAGTTACTTACTAATCAGCCCAGCAGTCTTAGGAGCTACCCTAGTAGTTTCTTCGAGCGCGATGGCAGCAGACGCTCAGCAGGCTGCTGATGCGCTCAATCCCGCTGTCGCAAAAGCTGAAACCGCTGAAACCTCCGAAGCGAAACAAAATGCTTTAGCTGCTGTTTCCGAAACAACTGCAGCCTCCGAGCCAGTAGAAGAAATTTCCCAAGCCGCTGGCGGCGAAACCCAGGCAGCGATTGCAGATGGGGCCACGGTTGCAACTGAAAATGCGATCGTCGGAGCCAACGCAGCCCCTGCTGAGGCAAATCCCCAATCGGCATCACAACCTACAAGTGAATCTTTAGCCGCAGTTGAGCCAACAGTCGCTCAACCAGTAGAAAATTCTGCCCCGGCAGCCCAACTAGAAATTCCAGCCCCGGCAGCTACCGCTCTCCCAGAGCAAATCGGTGCAGTTCAATTAGAAACTCCAGCCCCGGCAGTGGCAGAGGCGACAGAACAAAGTTTGCCAAAACCGGCTGAATCTTTAGCCCAAACTGCCGCACCGCAAGAGCAAAACCCAGCCGCCACATTAGAGCAGCTCAACCAGTACACCAGCGAAGGTACTGCAGGCGGCGAAACTGAAGGTCAAGTTACCTCAGTATCTCAACTTTCCGACGTGCGGCCCACAGACTGGGCATTCCAAGCACTGCAATCCCTAGTCGAGCGCTACGGCTGTATTGCCGGTTATCCCGACGGCACCTTCCGCGGCAACCGCGCAATGACTCGCTACGAATTCGCAGCCGGTTTAAATGCTTGCTTAGACAAGGTGAGCGAGCTAATTAGAGGCGGCACTGGCAACTTCGCTACGAGAGATGACTTGGCAGCCCTCCAACGGCTCCAAGAAGAATTTGCAGCGGAACTGGCAACCCTGCGCGGTCGCGTCGATGCTTTGGAAGCTCGGACAGCCGAACTCGAAGCCAACCAATTCTCCACCACTACTAAGCTGACTGGGGAAGCAATTTTCGCTCTCAGCGATGACTTTAGTAGCGACGTTAGCGTTTTTGGCAGAGACGGCGAAAGAATCGGCAGCAACAATAACGAAGCTGTCTTCCAACAGCGGGTGCGTCTCAATTTAAATACGAGCTTCACCGGGAGAGACTTGCTGCTGACCAGGCTTCAAGTCGGCAACGGTCAAAGATTTAACGTTGGGGCTACTAGCGAAGGCACTCAAACTTGGAATTTTGTCGGCAGAACCGACAACGTTGTTGCCCTCGACACCTTGCTATACAAGTTCCCCGTCGGTCAGCGGCTGAACGTTAGCCTGATAGCCAACGCTGGCGTTTGGGACGACATTATGCCGACTGTCAACCCTTACTTTGAAGACTTTGACGGTGGCAACGGGTCATTGAGTACCTTTGGACAGCGCAACCCCATCTACCGCTTGGGCGGTGGCGCAGGTATTGGCTTTGACTATGCCTTCGGTGGCAGGGGCTTGCTGGGCGGCGTGTTCGGGCCGACTTCTCTGTCCTTCGGTTATTTGGCGTCAACAGCAGCCAGTCCGGCTAGGGGTGCAGGCTTGTTGAACGGCGACTACGCGGCGATGGGTCAGTTGACTTTTACCCCCGGACGCAACTTGCAAGTTGCTTTCAACTATAACCACGGTTACTTTGGCAGAGGTAACTTTGGGTTTGACAATGGTTTAGCGAATGGGCCAGGCACTCTCGGCGGTTTCACGGGTACCGGCGTGGCTAATTCTCTCAACGGTTTGAGCGAAGGCTTTGGGGGCTTCCGGGCTCGCAAAGTTGTCAGCAACTCCTACGGCGCTCAGGCTTCGTTGCGACTGAGCCCGAGATTTATCCTTGGTGGCTGGGCCGGTTTAACCAATGCCCGCATTATCGGCATCGGCGATGCGAGAATCTGGAACTACGCTGTTACCTTGGCTTTGCCTGATTTAGGGAAAGAAGGCAACTTGCTAGGGTTCGTGGTAGGTCGTGAGCCTTACTTGGATAAACTTGAAGCTTCCAGGAGTTTGCGGAGCTTCCGCAACGATGATTCGTATCACGTCGAAGGGTTCTACAAGTTTCAGCTTTCGGACAACATTTCTGTTACTCCGGGGGTGATTTGGGTGAAAAATCCTAATCAAGATGAGGATAATGATGACATCCTCATTGGTACTCTGAGAACTACTTTCACGTTCTAAGAGCGGGTTAGAAGAGGCAGGGGGGTCATACCCTGTCTCTTGGCAACTCTAGAGGCCAAGTTTAGCCCTGCCTGCTGCAGGGCTTTATTGTTTGCCGGACGAAGGGGGCGCTAAGAATATATTAAAAATAAAAAATTATCAGTCATAGAGGCAGACAACCCGTTTCTTGAAATCAGACCGTGCTGGAACCGGAGGGAGTCGAAACGAGAAACTGGGTTTGTTTGGTTCAGATTGCCGATCGTCCCAAAGATGAAGTGATAAAAGTCGATTAAGTTCAGTGGAAAACCGGGGTATAATAAAAGGCAAAGTGAGGAGTTAGAATTGGGAACTCAACATTGAGGAGAGTTTTAACATCTGACTTCGGAGTTGATAATTCTGGTATTGGAAGCAAGTATGGTAGAACTCTCCTGTAAAAGCGAATACGCAATCTTAGCTTTGCTGGAGCTTGCCGATTGCTACGAAGAAGGCGAGCCTCTGCAAATTCGCCAGATAGCAGCTCAGCAAAATATTCCCGATCGATATTTAGAGCAGTTGCTGGCTACTATGAGACGCTGCGGGCTGATTCGCAGCCAGCGAGGAGCCAAGGGAGGTTATATCTTGGCGAGGGAACCGTGGAAAATTACACTCCTAGAAATTATTACCTGTCTCGAAGGCTCAGAGTTCGATCGATCTGAAAAAGACTCGCCTGCTCAAACTGTAGAAAGTGCGGTGATTTGGGAAGTTTGGCAAGAAGCTAGATCGATTGCCAACTCAGTTTTGCAAAAATACACGCTACAGGATCTGTGCGAAAAGCGCAATGGCAGACGGCAGCTCGATATCATGTATTACATCTAGTTAATATTGCCAACTAGGAATTAACATTTACTTTCAACCACAAACTGACAAAGATTATGCGTATTGCTGGTGACATTACAGAATTAGTAGGGCGGACGCCTCTGGTGCAACTCAACCGCATTCCCCAAGCCGAAGGCTGCGTGGCTCGGATTGTGGTAAAACTCGAAGGCATGAATCCGGCATCATCGGTGAAAGACCGCATCGGTGTCAGTATGGTCAATCAAGCCGAGGCCGAAGGGCTGATTAGTCCAGGCAAAACGGTTTTAGTGGAACCGACTTCTGGCAATACCGGAATTGCTCTGGCAATGGTGGCGGCGGCTAAGGGCTACCAGTTGATTTTGACAATGCCGGATACGATGAGCACGGAACGCCGATCGATGCTGCGAGCTTACGGGGCCCAACTAGAACTGACTCCGGGAATTGAGGGCATGAGCGGCTGCATCCGCCGCGCTCAAGAGATTGTGGACACAACTCCCAATGCGTATATGTTGCAGCAGTTTCGGAATCCAGCGAACCCGCAGGTTCACCGTTCGACAACGGCTGAGGAAATTTGGGAAGATACAGACGGCGAGGTGGATTTCCTGATTTCGGGAGTCGGCACCGGCGGTACGATTACGGGTGTCGCAGAGGTGATTAAGTCGCGGAAACCCGGGTTTAAGGCGATCGCCGTTGAGCCGGCCAACAGTCAGGTACTGTCGGGCGGAAAGCCAGGGCCTCACAAAATTCAAGGTATCGGTGCTGGTTTTGTGCCACCGGTGCTGAATGTGGATTCGATCGACGAAATTATAGTTGTTACGGATGACGAGTCGATCGCCTACAGCCGGCGCTTGGCCAGAGAAGAAGGAATTTTGTCCGGTATTTCCAGCGGTGCAGCACTATGTGCGGCGGTGAAAGTCGGCCAGCGTCCGGAAAATGCAGGGAAATTGATTGTGATGGTTCAGCCTAGCTTCGGCGAACGCTATCTGAGCACCCCCTTGTTCCAAGATCCAGAACTCAATCTGGCGATGGCCCTCAACTAGGCTAGCCTCCGGCCCAAGTAGCAGAAATAGAGAGCAGGGCGTACACTGTACGCCCTGCTTGGCTTTTTAGTAGATTAAAGAAGGGCGATATATTGTAGCTTCCGCGCTCGCGATCGATGGGGAATTTGTCAAGACTCTTTTTTTTGAACGAACTGCTTTCAGCGCGTTAGGGAAACGGCTGGTAAGCGCTCTTGTCGGGAAGGAAGACAAGAGAAGGAGGCAACAATTGGTGGGAGGAGCGCTAGATGAGTCCCAAATGAGTTGTAAATTTTTATCCCACCCCAACCCTCCCCTTGGTAAGGGGAGGGAGTAAGAAATTCACAAATGATTTAGGATTGCTATATAAGAGTTCCCAATATCGATCGGCTTGCCACTTCAAAAGCCTCAATCTTTTTCTAAAATAGATTTATGATAATTTGAAAACTGACGTTTTCAACTTACACTTTTTGGCATTTATATCAGATAAATACCTAATAAATTAGCAAATAATGATATTTTTGTCAAGCACTTTTTCGCCGATTATCCAGATTTCAAGGAAATAACAGCGTGTCTTCCGTTACCAATCACTACAAAACCTTAAAGATTAGCCCAACCGCAACACAAGCCGAGATTAAACAAGCATACCGCCGTTTAGTCAAAATATTTCATCCAGACAGCCACAGCTCCAAAGCCGATCACGAAGAGATTGTCCGCCTCAATGCAGCCTATGAAATATTAGGAGACGCCCAGCACAGACAATCTTACGATCGTCTAATGGACGAGCAAACCGAACAGCAATCACCAGTCGCACCAAACGTCAGCCGTCAGCAAACACAAACAGCACGGGACGCTGACGAACAAATGGAACAGTGGCTGATTAAAGTATACAAACCCGTCAATAAAATGCTCAACAGCATCTTGAAGCCACTTAAAAAGGAAATAGACGAGTTGTCGGCAGATCCGTTTGATGACGAACTGATAGAAAAGTTTCAACTTTATATCGAAACCAGCCGCGAGTATCTCAAAAAAGCTCATAACTTTCTTACATCGATGCCCAATCCATCTAATGTAGCCGGAGTTGCGGCCTATCTCTACTACAGCATCAATCAAGTCGGAGACGGAATAGAAGAATTGCAGCTATTTACCCTCAATTATGACGATCGCCACTTGCACACCGGGCAAGAACTGTTTAGAATTGCCGCTAGACTGCGGCGGGAAGCGCAGGATGAATTAAAAATGAAAAGTTAAAAAAGCAGATTGTTCCCTCTTCTCTTTTCCTTCTTCCCTCTTCCCTCTTCTTCCTTCTTCCCTCTTCCTTCTTCCTGACATCTGTTACATCCGTTACATCCGCCCTTGCGAATCCGTTGCCGAACTTCCTTGTTTCAAATTCCAAAAAGAACTTGAATTCGCTTGCGAATTTTAATAAAAGGAGTTTGTTCCAGAGAGTCGCCATCTAACAATCCCAAGTCTCTCAAAGCTTGCTGGCGTTCCGACAATTTTTGAGCAATCTGATCGGCTAAATTGGGTTGTTCTCTTAAAAGTTTTTGCAAATCGTGACGTTCCACCACAAACAAAATTGCATCTTCGCTAGTTTTAACAGTCGCGGTTCTCGGAGTACCCAACAGCAAAGATATTTCCCCAAAAAACTCGCCCTCATGAAGCGTAGCAATATACTGATCGGCTTTTTGAGAAAGAACTTCTACAGTACCTGACAGAATAATATAAAAAGAATCGCCAGGGTCATTTTCCTTACATACCACCTGTCCCGCTGGAAACAGTTGTCGGTAGCCGTATTCAATTAACTGTCGCAGTTCTAAATCCGTACACTGTTCAAAATAAGTTACTCGCCGCAACAAATCTCGCAGCGTCCAATTATTGGGGGATTTAGGCGCTGGATTTTTAGGTTCAGGAACAGTGGAATTAGATTTTAACTCTGCTGAATGTTTGGCATTATGCAGAAAAACTTTCCCGTTGGAATTATCGTCTTTGTTATTGTGAAAAAGTTTAGTTAACTCTTGCGGGTTTCGCAGCCACAAATCCCGCTGGGGAAAGGGAATTTCGATATTTCGGTGGCGCAATTCGTAATCTATTAAAAAATTTACCGCGCTTTTAATAGCATCGCTTTCCTGCGGCTGGTCAATCCAAACTAAAAGTTCAAAATTTAAAGCGTTATCTCCAAAACCGTGAAACCATACTTTAGGAGAAGGATGGGACAAGACATTCGATTCCATCCGCGCCGCTATTAACAGCGCTTCCGTAACTATTACTGGGTCCGATCCGTAAGCAACACCGACGGGGATGTGGAGACGACATCTGGGGTCTCTGTAACTCCAGTTAATAATGTTAGTTTCGACAAACTTAATATTTGGTATGATTACAAATAGACCGTCAATTGTTTTAATAATTGTAGAGCGGATCGAAATTGTTTCTACTGTTCCTAATAACTTGTCTATTTCAATAAAGTCTCCGACTCTAATTTGGTGTTCAAATAGCAGGGTGAGACCGCTGATAAAGTTGCTGGCGAGATTTTGCAATCCGAAGCCGAAACCAATGCCGACAACCCCAGCTAAAACGGTGAGAGAAGTGAGGTTGATGCCGGAACCTTGCAGGACGAATATACAGCCAATAGTGGCTAAAATATAGCTAATGATGGTGGAAATTGCTTCTCGACTGCCCCGATCTAATCCCATCCGAACTAGCAGGCTGCGCTTGATTCCTTCACTGATAATCTTAGCTATAATCAAGGCAAATATAGCTAAGATTATCAGTTTGAGGATCGCACTGATGGACAGATGAGTGTCCCCGATATAGAATAGCGGGGTTGTCATCGCACCCGATAAATGTTCAAAAAAGCGATCGGCTCGTGCAGTAATCGAATTCATTAATATTGGGTAATGGGTAATTGGTGATTAGTTTTGAGCGCAACTGAACTGCAAACGGCTAACTATTGCAGAGCTTAGGCGAAAAACTCGAACTGTGGAGTGTCCTGTGTGGCAAAAAAGTCGATTCCCTTCGCAATAGCTCATCTTCACCCACTCTCTCAAAGGCTGGTAACTGATGGGTTAGTAACTGGTGGCGAAAAACTGTTTTGTAGCGGTATTTTCTGCCGGATATCTGTGTTGTGGCGTAAAAAGGGCCCTGCGGCTCGATCGAGCGACTTGTTGCCAATATTTAGAAAATTGATAGAAATTCATTTACAGCACCCTCAAATAATCGAAAAATTCCAGCAAAAATTAGTTTATCCTTAAGAAGCGAGTCCTTTACAGAACTTAACAAGCTTACCCTACTTGACTTTTATGCAGTGCATCATCAATCGTCGGGCACAGTTTTCGGCGAGTCACCGGTACTGGCTGCCGGAGTTAAGCGAAGCCGAGAACTTTGAGCGGTTTGGCCCAACTGCCCGCGCACCGGGACACGGACACAATTACGTCCTTTACGTTTCCATGATAGGCGAACTCGACGAGTACGGCATGGTGCTCAACCTGTCTGATGTCAAGCACGTCATCAAGCGGGAAGTTATCAAGGATCTCGATTTTTCCTTTCTCAACGAAGCGTGGCCGGAATTTGAGCAGACTCTGCCAACTACCGAAAACATAGCACGGCAAATTTGGCTGCGGCTAGCCCCTCATTTGCCTGTGAGCAAAATTCAATTGTTTGAACATCCCGAACTTTGGGCTGAATATTTAGGAAACGGAATGGAAGCTTATCTAACTTTGTCCACTCATTTTAGTGCGGCCCATCGGTTGGCTCGTCCCGATTTGAGCTTTGAAGAAAACTCGGAAATTTACGGCAAATGTGCTCGTCCTAACGGTCACGGTCACAATTATCATTTAGAGGTGACTGTTAAAGGGGAAATTGATGCGCGGACTGGCATGATTGCTGATTTGGGAGCTTTGCAAAAAGCCGTTGACGATTATGTTGTTGAACCTTTCGATCACACTTTTTTAAATAAGGATATTGCTTATTTTGAGAACGTTGTGCCGACTGCGGAGAATATTGCTGTTCGGATCGGGCAATTATTGCGATCGCCCGTTCGGGAATTGGGCGCAGAGTTGCACAAGATTAAGCTGATTGAAAGTCCGAATAATAGCTGTGAAATTTTCGGCGCTGATTTAGAAGAAGTGGCGGTTGAACATCAGCAGCCGGAAGCGGTTTTAGCTGGGGTTTAGAGTTAAAAATCGGGTCGGCTGGGGCGGGTTCACCGGGATAGTTGGCTAATTGTGCAGATTGGTGAAGCCACCCCTACCAGCCTAATCATGATTCCGAGAGTTATCCAACCGCATGAGGCGCGAGAATATATTCTTTTACCAAAGTTACACAGCCAGAATTACTGGCAGTTTTCCTGAAAAGTCAGACTCCGCCCGTATTTTGGAGATAGTAAGTCAGCATTCCTCATGTCAGCTATTTTAAATGCTGAGACTATGAGGTCGATCGTCCGATCGCTGACAACCAAGCACCAATTTCTCCTAAATGAGTTGACGTTTATGCGCGTCTCTAATCTAGCTCTCTTGACTCTGGCCGCCCTCGCATCCCAGAATTTAACTGCTAATACTAGCACCAATCCTGCTGCACCTCCTATTTCTCCTCAGACACCGCAAGCTAGCAACTTTGTTGATGCCGTAAATAATACTGAATCGCGTCCGGCTGAGTCAATTAGTGAGCCTGAGACGATCGCCTACGAACAATTTTCCCCAAATGCTACCCTATCCCGTCGGGCTGAGTCAATTAGCGAGCCTGAGACGATCGCTCACGAACAATTTTCCCTAAATACTACCCTATCCCGTCGGGCTGAGTCAATTAGCGAGCCTGAGACGATCGCCCACGAACAATTTTCCCCGCGAATTGCTGTAAAATCCCCGACTGGTTTGCTGGTAGCGGCCGCTCAACCCGATTTATCTGCTAGTGCAAAAACCAAGGCGAATACTCCTGCTGCATCCGGCGATGAACTAACAAAATCTTTACAAGAAACCTGGCTGGCTAAATTAATCGAAACCGGGGTTGAAAGCAATCCTCAAGTCCGCGAGGCTTTCGCTTTTATCTCCCCGTCTAGTGGCAGTTCTGAATCTGGATACGGTTTTAATAGTACCATAACTTTGCTCAATATTTTACTAATTCTTGGTACTGTATTTCCACCAGTGACAATTGCGTTTTTTTGGATGATGCGACGGCTGATAATCAAACACTTGGTAGCTGATGCCAATAAACGATTGCAAGGCATTGGTGTATTGGAATCAGAACTCATAAATTCTAGCCAACTGACTCAAAAGTTGAGGAATGAATTAGAAGCGCAAATGAGTGCCGCTAAACAATCGATAGACTTTTTAACTAGAGAAACTGAACTTTCCAAATCTTCCGTCGAGCAAATTGAGACTCTCAAATCTCAATTTATTATGCACCTGCAAGTTTTGCGGACAGAAGTTGACGAGAAAAAATCTCAAATTGTTCAAGAAATTTCCCAAGTTCCCGCAGTTGTTGCCAAAGAAGCTCTCAAAGTCGCACCTCAACCGCCCTTAAACAATTCCCAAAATTCGCAAACGGCACCTGCTAGCGACGAAAAGTTGATTGCTGACGATTATATCAAGCAAGCCGAAGGGCTTTATTTTCAAGGAAATTATGATGAGGCATTAGGCTGCTTAGAAAAAGCTATTTTAGCGAATAAAAATTTGGATGAGGCTTGGTATTGGCGCGGAAATGTGTTAATAAGATTGCAGCGCGCAGAAGAAGCACTCGCCTGTTACGATCAAGCACTATCGATTAAACCAGATAACTACGAAGTGTGGTATAATAAAGCGTACTTGCTGGGAAAAATGCACAGGTACGAAGAAGCGATCGCCTGTTACGAGCGAGCAAGTTTGAGCGAATCTAGAAAATACGGTTGTTGGCACAGTATAGCCGCTTTGTTGGGTCAATTGCAGCATTACGAAGAAGCGATCGCCAGTTACGATCGCGCCCTCGCTATCAAAGCAACCGACAGCGAAGTTTGGCACAACCGAGGTGCGATGCTGGCCAGAGTACAGCAGTACGTAGCAGCAGTTGATTCTTACGATCGCGCTCTTGAACTCAATCCCAAGAGATATGAAACTTGGTACAATCGAGGCAATGTGCTGTGGAGACTGCTCCGCTACAGTGATGCTATTGATTCTTACGATCGGGCGATCGGCATCCGGCCCGATAAATACGAAGTTTGGTACAATAGAGCCGCTGTGTTCGGAAAAATGCAGCGATATCAAGAATCGATCGAATCCTACGACAAAGCAATAGCCCTTAAACCGCAGGATTTTGAAGTGTGGCACAACCGAGGCGCAGCTTTCGACAAACTGTCGCAGCACGAAGCAGCAATTGCCTCTTACGAATCAGCAATTACCCTTAATTCCGAGTGTTACGAAGCTTGGTTTGGTAAAGGCGAATCTTTGGCCAAATTGCAGCGCCATGAAGAATCGATCGCAGCTTATGAGAAAGCGATTGCTATTAAGCAAGACTCCTACGATGCTTGGCGTCATCTGGGGATAGTCTTGTCTGAATTAAAGCGCTATGAGGAAGCAATGGCAGCTTACGATCGAGCTATTGCCATCAAACCAGAAAATGCCGAAGCTTGGCGCGATAGAGGCGCAATTGTATCAGAATTAAAGCACGATACCGACAAAATTGACTCCGCCGAAAAAGAGACTTAAACTTAGTCAAAATCCGGTTCTTCAAAATTCCTAAGTGTCGGGGAATCGGGAGGCAAGCTCTAGTTTTAAGTTAGCAAGGGATGAGAATATGTTGCCTGTATATCGAGCTAAACTTTTGCAACAACACTCAAATTCAACTGTATTAATAGTTGGCGGTGAACCATCCCTACAGTTATTGAGGAGTATTTAAACCGACTTGATAGCGAGCCGTTAAATGCTTTTTGTCTACGGTTGGTTATCTAAATTTTCCCTCTTTTTTCCGCTCCGTTTGGGGCGGTTTTTTTTATGGTAAATTTAGGTAAGCTGCAAACGAGGAGAATAGTTATATGTCTGTTCAGCTTCAAAAACGGTTATTTACAGTAAAAGAATATCATTTGATGACTGAGGCTGGTATTCTCTCCGAGGGCGATCGGGTAGAACTCATAGAAGGAGAGATTGTTAAAATGGCTGCAATTGGTACTCGTCACGCAAGTTCTGTTAAGCGTCTGATCGCTGTGTTCTCGGATTTGGAGAGAAGACGTGCGATTATAGGTGCTCAAGACCCTATCCAGTTGACGGAGCGGACTGAACCTCAACCGGATGTTGTATTGCTGGAACCTCGCGCTGATTACTACGCCACAGCCCATCCAGTACCGTCTGAAGTTTTGCTGTTAGTTGAGGTTTCAGATAGTACGGTTGATTATGACAGAGATGTGAAAGTATCGATTTACGCTCGATCGCTCATTCAGGAAGTTTGGCTGGTAGATTTAGTTGAAAATTGTTTGGAAGTCTACCGTCAGCCAGGCCCGAACGGTTATAGTTTAATGCTCAAGTTTTGGCGCGGTGAACAAGCCGCGCCGCTGGCTTTTCCCGAATTGGAAGTGAGCGTTGATTTTATATTGGGTTAGTATGAATAAGTAATGGCAGCTTACGATCGAGCAATCGCCATTAAGCCTGAGAATGCGGAAGCTTGGCGCGATCACGGCGCAATTATTATATCGGAATTAAAGTAGGATACAGACAAAATTGACTCCGGGGAATCTGATACTACAAATGCCTCAGATAGCAAGGTGGAGCAACCTAAAGTCAGCAGATTCGATGTAAGAACTGATTATTAGATAGCACTTTTCAGTAAAATCTGGTCTGCCTGGGAATTGGGAATCGATCCGGAGGTAGCTCACTTACTTGAGAACCACTATATAAGTGTATCGAACGATTACAACAGAATATTAGGATTTTAAGGGGGTAGTTAAATGATGCCAAGTACGGCGCCGCCTGAGTCAGGTGGTGATTCCTCGAAGAAAGTCGCGATTATCGTAGTTCACGGTGTCTCTGATCAGCAACCTTATGATTCTGCCCGTAGCATCGCTAATCTTTTACTCCATACCAATAAAGAGCAGCCTCCACCCGCTACCAATGAGAAGCAGTCTCTACTTCATGCCAAGGAGGAAGATCCTCGATATTCTGCTTGGCATGAACAACTTATCGGAATTCCCGTTCGACGAATCCCTCTACGTCAACGAACTGAGCTTGTGTCATCTGATATTCCTCCGAGCACTTGGCTTTTACGTTGGCTTTGGGGTTGGCTAGATGAACGAGGAGAGCCTGTGCAATCTGATATTAGTCCGAGGACTATGCTTTTACGTTGGCTTTGGGGTTGGCTAGATGAACGAGGATACCGTATTCGCGATTACCTTGATTCAAAACCTTCGAGTACCGCAAATCTAAGTTTTGAGGAAAAATCGCACGCTTTCACTTGTGATTTCTTCGATTCCTACAGTCCCAAAAAAGACCTGAAAGCCCGCTTTTATGAAACTATTTGTATTAAAGCCTGTCGAGACGATCGGCATGAGGTACATCTCTATGAAATGTACTGGGCAGATTTGTCTCGTGTAGGAAGAGGTTTCTTCCAAGTCTTCAGCGAGTTTTATCAGATTCTCTTTCATTTGAGCGCTTTGGGACGACATACGCTCGACATGGCAGCACTGGAACATCCGGAGAAATTAAAGTGGAGGTTTTATGCCAGCTTACATGGTTGGGCAGGAAGAATACTCTCCATTCCGATTCCTTTATTGAATCTCTTTCTAGTGGTAGCTGCCTTGCTCAATCTAGTGGGTAATATTCCAGATTCTTACTCATCCTATGTGGCATCCGTCATCTTTAGTCTTTTGGGAATTTTCCTCCTGGGATGTGTATTTTGGAATAACGCTATGAAGCTACCCTTACCTGGGCTATTTTTGCCTGGGATAGTGGCATTGGCAGTTATAATGTCTAGCTGGTTCAAGGAATTTAGCAGCTATAAAGTTTTGGCGTTTGAATGGCTCGTCGTGTTAGCTATCCTAGCTGGTATACTTATTCACCAATATTCTCTGCGCCGTCCTGGTGCTGATAAGGTTGCGATGGTATTAGGATTACCCTTGGCAGCTTTAGCCTTGTGGGATTTAGTTTTTGTCGAAAATTTACCTGTGGGAATTCTAAAAGTCAGCTTTAAGCTGATTGAAAAGATTTATTTCCTTTTGGTCGTGTCGTGGATCTTATTTTTTTGCCTCTACTTCGTTGTAGTAATTTGGGGATTGTTTGCCCAAATGGGGCTGACTGGTAAAGCAAAAGAACGCGCCAAACGTGCAAGTTGGACAGCCAGTGTTTCACTGTGGATTCCTAGCGTTTCGTTTAGTTCGGTCACCCTAACACTCTGGGCTGTCCTTGCCCAAGTTGGTGCATCACTACTGCCAAAAGACTATGGCTATTGTCCAGCATCATTACTGCCAAAAGACTATGGTCTGTATTGTCCAGCGTCACTACTGTCAAAAGACTATCCGTATCGTCCAACTGACTGGTTCAGAAATATATTTTCACTTAAGTACGAATACGATACCCTATCTGATTTTATTGACGAAATCATTGTCGATCCGGTTCTTGGCATTGCTATATATTCGATTGTAATTGTACTCCTGCTAATGGCATGGTCGTTTTTGCCCTCGGTCTGGGCAGAAGTTCAACCCCCTGAGTCTACACCTCAAACAGACAAGTCTAACGCAGAAGTTCAACTGCCTGACTTAACATCTCAACCAGACAAGCCTACCTCCGATGAAAAGTTGTCGCTTAAGTTTGGAATATGGCTAAACAACGGGTATAGAACAGTGCATTTTTGTCTACCGACGATATCTGCACTTTTTATTATTGGGGTCATCGCCTACTTTATCCTAATCGTTTTTTTCCCCAACTTATGGATTGTTAAATTTATTGAGCAAAATAAACTTATAGAAACCGTAATAAAGTTTCTTGCCTTACTTATAACCGCTTCTGCTACTAGCCTTTTCGTAATTGGTAGCAGGCTAGAACAGCTTTCTTTAGGGATACGAAACGTTATAGATGTCATTTTGGATGTAGACAACTACCTACGGCTGCACCCGAAGAAGGATAATCCACGTGCTCGCATCTTTTCTCGCTATTACTCGTTATTGCGTTATCTGTGCGAGCAGACAGATTCGCAAAATCAACCTAAATACGATGCACTTATCCTTGTGGCACATAGCCAAGGAGCGGTGATAACAGCAGATTTACTTCGGTTTATTAAAAAGGAAGAATCCAAAGGTTTAGATCCGCTATTTTCTTCGGACTCCCCAAAGAAACTTCCTGTCTACTTTTTCTCGATGGGTAATCCCCTGCGTCAACTGTACAGTGTTGGTTTTCCTCATCTTTACGAGTGGGTGATAAATTATAATGACCCCGATGAAAATGGACCTAACAACTACGATCAGAATGGGCTTGGCGATAAGCCAAAACCAGAAGATTTGGGGTTAGAGCTGTGGGTCAATACATATAACAGTGGTGACTATGTGGGACGTTATCTCTGGCGAAAAAGCAAGAGCGAGGCTAACGAAAAGAAACTGGCTAGGGAAGAGAAACTATTTAAACCTAGCTCTTCTGTTGAAGATAAAGATAATATTTCAGAGAAGGGTAAATACCGGGAGTTTTGTTTAGGAGCAGGTGCACATACCCACTACTGGAATGCTACGACCAATCGAGTAGCAGATGAAATTAACCGGTTAATTGACAAAGCGACAAGAAGTTAATCGGTTTAGCTGTGTAAACCGATGATTGAAAGTTGATAGGAAGCTTAGTAGCAGTGAAATGCAAGATTCGACATCCGACTCTTGCATAAGTTCTATTTGGAGGAGATAAGGCTTTTACAATAGAGAAGCTGTTCTACTATTCCATCAACGATCGCACCCACTGAAAAGCACCCTCACTCAGCGCTTGTATAGGCTGCACTGAATAATCGATCGCCAAATCTAAAGCTGCCTCCTGATAAACTTCACCCAAAATCTCACATAAATTCATAACAGCTTCTTCATCTCCTGACCTATCTTTAACTTTATCGTCTTGAAAAAGCTTCAAAAGAAAAACAACGCGCCGATCGCCTAGCAGCAAAATTGCGGCAAATGGGAATTAATCCTGATGAGGTGTGATGGTTTTTAGATTCTTAAAGGGGGTACGATCTCACTTTTTAAACAGTAGAAATATCAGAAGCCCCAAAAGGGCGATCGCTCCCCTCATCTATATCTCAATATTAAGATTTCCTTAGTTGCTGCCGTCGCGCACAGAAATCGGTGATACAATCAACAGCTTAGCTAGGGGTGCCCGAATATCCGGGCTGAGAAAACACCCTTAGAACCTGAGTCTGGGTAATACCAGCGGAGGGAAGCTGTTTATCAAGGAAATTAAATATGCGTACCGAATGGATCGCTAAGCGTAGCGGGCACACCAATGTATCTCAGATGCACTACGCCCGCCAAGGTGTAATTACTGAGGAAATGCACTTTGTTGCTAAGCGAGAAAATCTTCCGCCAGAACTTATCCGCGCTGAAGTTGCGCGGGGACGGATGATTATTCCCGCTAATATCAATCACACGAATTTGGAACCGATGGCGATCGGCATTGCCTCTAAATGCAAAGTCAATGCTAATATCGGTGCATCTCCCAACTCTTCCAATATGGAAGAAGAAGTTGACAAGCTTAAACTAGCAGTGAAATACGGCGCTGATACCGTGATGGACTTGTCCACCGGCGGCGGCAATTTGGATGAAATTCGCACTACGATTATCAAAGCTTCACCGGTGCCGATCGGTACTGTACCCATTTACCAAGCACTAGAAAGCGTTCACGGTAATATGGAAAGTCTGACGCCGAATGACTTTCTTCACATCATTGACAAACACGCTCAACAAGGTGTTGATTACCAAACTATTCACGCCGGAATTTTGATCGAGCATTTGCCGTTGGTGAAAAATCGGCTAACTGGAATTGTCTCTCGCGGCGGCGGAATTTTGGCACGGTGGATGCTGCATCACCACAAACAAAATCCTCTCTACACTCACTTTAACGACATCATTGAAATCTTCAAAAAATACGATGTTTCGTTTAGTTTGGGAGATTCTCTGCGCCCCGGTTGCACTCACGATGCGTCGGATGAAGCTCAATTAGCTGAACTCAAAACTTTGGGACAATTAACTCGCAAAGCTTGGGAACATGACGTGCAGGTAATGGTGGAAGGCCCCGGGCACGTGCCGATGGATCAAATTGAGTTTAATGTCAAGAAACAAATGGAGGAATGTTCCGAAGCACCCTTCTATGTTTTGGGGCCGTTGGTGACAGATATTGCGCCTGGATACGACCACATTACCTCAGCAATTGGGGCCGCGATGGCTGGTTGGTACGGTACTGCAATGCTGTGTTACGTGACGCCGAAGGAACACTTAGGATTGCCGAATGCTGAGGATGTCCGAAACGGGCTGATTGCTTACAAAATCGCGGCTCACGCTGCAGATATTGCACGGGGTCGTCCGGGTGCGCGCGATCGCGATGATGAACTCTCGAAAGCGCGTTACAATTTCGATTGGAACCGTCAATTTGAGCTGTCATTAGATCCAGAACGGGCGAAGGAATATCACGACGAAACTTTGCCGGCGGATATCTACAAAACTGCTGAATTCTGTTCAATGTGCGGACCTAAGTTCTGTCCGATGCAGACTAAAGTTGATGCCGATGCTTTGACAGAATTAGAGAAGTTTTTGGCTAAGGAACCTGTAGCCCAAACCTAATAGGATTAATTCGTAGGGTGGGCATTGCCCACCTTACTTAATCGTAAAGCTGTTTCGTTTCTTGTGGGGCGGGCATCCTGCCCGCCCCAAACTAGGGTGCTGATGGCGTACCTTACTTAAGGTTATATTAAAAGGAGTTTCCGAAAAGGAGAATTGCGATGTCGGTTCAACTTCAAAAACGCCTTTTTACGGTGAAAGAATATCATTTAATGGGTGAGACAGGGATTCTTTCTGAAGCTGAGCGCGTCGAACTCATTGAAGGAGAAATTATTCAAATGGCTGCTATTGGAACTCGTCACGCAACTGCTGTGAGACGACTTAACCGAATTTTTCACCGATTACCAGAAGATAGAGTTATTGTTGATGTCCAAAACCCTGTTCAGTTAAGCGAACGTACTGAACCACAACCTGATGTAGTATTGCTCCAATTTCGCGAGGATGATTACGAGACAGCACATCCAGTTCCCTCAGAAGTGTTACTTTTGGTAGAAGTCGCTGACAGTACAGTGGATAATGACAGAAATATCAAAATTCCTATTTATGCCCGATCGCTCATTCAAGAGGTTTGGCTGGTTAATTTAGTGGAAAACTGCTTAGAAGTTTACCGCCAGCCAACACCAAACGGTTATAGTTTAATACTAAACTTGTACCCTGGTCAAGAGGTGGCACCGATCGCCTTTCCTGATTTTACAGTCAGTGTGGATTTGATATTGAGTGCGGGCGATCGCACTTCCTCAACCGCAGAACAATAAATTTGCTGCTTGATGCTGATTAAACTGCATTTTTCAAAGGCACTTGCTTTGCAGAGGATAAACACTTCTGGATTACTTCTACACCAACAGCTCCAACTACATTAATACTTACCTAAATATTTATTACCATGCTCTGCCTGGTAACGAGAAATTTTCAATTTGTAGGGTGCGTTAACACCGTGTAACGCACCGCCAGCCTAATGCAGCATTTGAACTAGGTAAAAGATTTACCTGGATATGTTAGCTCGCGCTGTCTGTTGGCACGTTGAAAGAATGCGGCGATCGTTTGAGCTAATTGTGCGAATAGAATGCAGATTGGTTAGCTGAGTATTGATTTCAAGTGTTTGAATTTTTCCGGCTGAGATTGCCTTCCCGGACAGTGTATTTCCCTGAATTTTACCAGTGAAGCACGCAAAGTCCGATCGCGGCGCGTAAATTGCACCAACGACGCGATCGTTCTGGCGTTGAAACACGATATAGTTTTGAAGAACTTGGTTGGGCTGTGGCGAATCTCCGTACAGGTAAATACCATCTGGCAAAGCAGCAACATTAGTCTTAGATGGATTTTGTTGTGCTTGAATCGGTTGTTGCCCAATCCCAACACCCATTAGTGTCAGAGGACAAATAAAGGCTGTTGCCAGTCGTTTCCATTTCCCTTTAACAGATGCAGGCAAAATCATTGCTGCTTCTCCTTGCGCCAGGTCATCTAACACCTTAAAACAGTCTTCTCTAGTTAATATCTCACGCAGGTTATAATTTACCTCTGCTAAAATCAGCCAATTGGTATAGATTGTGAACCTGAAAGCTTGCGCTTGTTTAGCACGGAAAACTTTATTTTCCATTGTTATCCAAGTACCAGAGCTGATTTTGATAAAATTAGAGCGGGCATAGTTTCTAATTAATACCACCCCATAAAACACCGCTTTCGTCTAGCACTACCAAGTTTTATGGCTCTGTATAATTCACTTTTTCGCAGTATTCTACTCTTAATTTTTGTACCTGCACGGCGTCGCAGCTTGACGGCCCAGGAGCGTATTTTTTTGTTAGTCCCTGCCTTTTTAACTCTCGGCACATGGGACTAGGACTTACCCATTACCCGTAAATATTCCGTTAGCTCTTCGTAGCAGGGACTTTAATCACTACTATTGAGAAGTAGCGACTAAAGTTGTGCCTTTGTCCTATTTTGGGAGGCAGAAGCTAGGGCTATTCTTATGATTCACCGATGCGCGATCGCCATTCCTTAAGATCCTTAATCGTAAAAACTGTTTCAAAGTCCAATCCAACAGACCGATAAAACTCCGCACCACCTTGCTCCCTGTCAATCAGCGACAACACGCGATCGACTTTATAACCCGCACCCCGCAACCTTTCCACCGCCTGCATCGCCGACTTACCCGTCGTCACCACATCCTCCAAAACCGCCACATTCGCGCCCTCTGGCAACAGCGGCCCCTCAATATACGCCATTGTCCCGTGTCCCTTCGTCTCCTTTCTGACAATTAGCGCCGGAATCGATCGACCTTCCAGAGCCGAAACCACACTCACCGCAGTTACAATTGGGTCAGCACCCAAAGTCAAACCGCCCACAGCTTGCACATCCGACGACAGCATCGACAACAGCAAACGTCCCGTTGCCAAAGCACCTTCAGCGTGCAGCGTCACCGGTTTGCAGTTAATGTAATAAGAACTTTTCTGCCCTGAAGACAGCACAAAATCACCTTCGCGATAGGCAAACTCGCACAACAAATCGAGAAGTCGATCGCGCAACACCTTTAAATCCGCAGCATCCATAACTCACACCGTGTAAAAAACACAAATAATCCGTCGATAATCAGTTTATATTGGAATCGGAATTAATTAAGGAGGCCCAAATATATGAGTCAAAAGTTAAAAAGCCTGAGCGGCGCGTTGATTCTCGCTGTCGCCTCTGCCGCAATCGCATCCGTCAAACCAGCTCAAGCACAAACAGAGCGATTTCACCCAATTGCCGACGACTTCAACCGACAATTTTTTCAAGCTTCAGGAGACTTTTTCCACAACGTCAGCTTGCAAGGTTACTTGGGCGACTATTTAGGCATCGGTTCCCCCAGCGGCGTCGTTGCCTTTCCCGAAAAAGAAATTGAGCGGGATGCCAGCCGCGTCAACGGCTTCTACCGCCGAGTAATGCAGCGGCAAGTTTCCAGCGATCCGATTCTGCGCGTCCCAGATGCCGTCAATCCCTTCGATGCCTCAGTCATGGCACTGCCTGCAGCTTGCCAGCTAGGATCTCAACCCAGCGGCTGTTTCCCTACTCCCGCCGGACTCCAAGATCAGTTTACACTTCCAACACAGCAGGAAGGTTCACCGACTGATGCAGGGCCCGTTAGAGGACTTTATCAAGTATCGCCCCCTGGCAGAAATTAATCGATCGACAGTTGCGAGTTTTGAGCCGAGGCGGGTTTACTCTATCTCGGATTTGTATTAGAGAGAAAGCCTCAACCCGCCGCAAAAGCTCATATTTTGGCAATCGTTGCGGTAAACGCGCAACTGACTTTTTTGTAACTATCCCGGTTATTTTACAGGAATAAATATTATCCAATATTTATCAAACAATGCTGCCATCAGGCATGATTGTTCTTTTCAAAATAGCTTCGCCCAGATTAGCTCCCGCCAAGTTCGCTCCCCTGAGATTTGCCCCGGTCAAATTCGCCCCTCTCAAATCAGCTTTGCCAAGGTTTGCCCACCGGAAATCTGCCGCGCTCAACTCTGCAAAACTGAGATTGGCTCTGAAAAGATATGCTGCAGTGAAGTGAGCTTCCCCCAGGTTAGCTTTAGAGAAATTAGCTGCATAGCAATGTGCTTCAATCAATTCGGCTTGAGTGAGATTGGCTTGACTGAGATTAGCAAAGTTGAGGTTTGCGCCCATCGCATTAACTCGAAACATCACCGCACCGATTAAATTCGCATCTGCGAAATCGGTTTGTTGGAGATTGGCAGCGGTGAGGTCAGCCCCAATTAAATTAGCACCGCTCAAATCAGCTCCCTTGAGGTCTGCCGAGCTGAGGTTGGTTCCAGTTAAATTAGCTTTAATTAAATTAGTTTCGAGCAGTTGCGCTCCGGCAAGATTTGCTAAACTAAAATTAGATTCGGCGAGGTTTGCCGCAATTAATTTAGCCTTAAACAAATCTGTTTTCAAAAGGTTCGATCGCCAAAGATGCGCGCCTCTGAGATTTGCTTCGGCGAGGTTAGCTTCGCTGAAATCTGGTTCTATATTTGGGTTGAGACTTCTCCATTCAATCCAACTAACTGCACCTTTTTTTAACAGCGCTAAATGCTGTGCGTTTGCCATAATTGCATCTCCTTTAACGGCTATTCCTTGCGACCCAAAATTGCTGGATGTTCTCGACCCGTCACGTTTTCCACCGCCGCAATTGCTGCCTGGGAACCTGCTATAATATCTCGTTCTGCGCCGCCGAGGTAAAGCCGTCCAAAACTGCCTACAGCCTGAACCTCTAAGATGTTAATAGATGCGCCTTTTTCTGCTTCATTGGCCGCCAGCGCTGCATAAGCCGCCGGTTCTACTTCTAAGACGTAAAGCGTTTGTCCCGCCAGCAGTAACTGTCCGCGGCGGGTGCGGTTTATTAATTGTGTTTGGTGAGGGTCAATGTTGCGAATAATTTGACTGGAAATCACTCGCGGTTTTATACCTTCTTCTCTGCGGACTCCCATGAATTCTAGAATTGCTTTGCCTGCGGCCCGCGTTTCCCCCTGCTGACCCGAGTGTACTTCCAGAAGGCCGTACAAGCGTTCGACTATCTGGACTCCCGGGCGCACGGAGGCAGATTTGAGGGCGACATCGGTAATTCGGTTAATTTCGATACCGGGGGAGATTTCTATCCACAGCGACGCATCCCCTGGCAGCGGCAAGAATCCGGCGGCGATGGTGCCGATGTATGCTGCGTGCTGCGGCTGCAAGTTGTCTAGAAATACGTAGCTGCGTAGCTCTATACCCAAAAGTTTTTATCTCCGTCGATCGAGTTCCAACACTTGTCTGTGCAATATCTGAGTTTACCTTTTTTTGTCAACAACACCTTGTCTATTGTCGGGACTGCCCCACTGCCTCACAACCGAGTGAGGTGTCAGACCCGCGATTTCTAGTGCGGCAGTGCCTCTGCGAGCAATCTTTAATTTTGTGCGCCTGCTAAAAATTTGATATCAATCTGTAGTTATACGTGGAAGATAACAATGTTTACTGCTAGAGGTGGATTTAACTTTAAAAGCTACTCGATATAGTTTTGATAGTTAAAGATTTTAGCCAACAGAGAGCAGTTGAATTATGAAACGTTCTGATTTATCCAAAGCAATCGGTGCAGGTATTATAGCTGCTGGTTTAGCCTTAGCACCAGCTCATCTCCCTGCTTCAGCTCAGACAGATACAACTGGTGGCACTACTTCCGGTACTAACAGCACAACAACCACCACCACTCCTCGCTCCGATGTCTACAATGCTGAAACCGATCGCGATTTTGATTGGGGCTGGTTGGGACTGCTAGGCTTGTCTGGTTTGTTGGGTTTGATTCCCCGCAAACGCGAAGAAAATGTCCGCTATACAACTACAACGAGCGATCGCGAACCCGCTGCGCGCACTGACTACCGCTAAGAATTGAGTCTTAGTGCTGTCGGTCTTATGCAGGGACAGGATGTTTTAACCTGTCTGCCGATCGATATAGTTTTGATAGTTAAAGATTTTAGCCAACAAAGAGGAGCTGAATTATGAAACGTTCTGATTTATCCAAAGCAATCGGTGCAGGTATTATAGCTGCTGGTTTAGCCCTAGCACCTGCTCATCTCCCTGCTTCCGCTCAGACCGATACAACTGGCGGTACAACTTCCGGTACTAACAGCACAACAACCACCACCAGTCCTGGCTCCGATGTCTCCAATGCTGAAACCGATCGCGATTTTGATTGGGGATGGTTGGGATTGCTAGGCTTGTCTGGTTTGTTGGGTTTGATTCCCCGCAAACGCGAAGAAAATGTCCGCTATACAACTACAACGAGCGATCGCGAGCCTGCGGCGCGCAGTGACTACCGCTAAGAATTGAGTCTTAGTGTTGTGGGCATTATGCAGGGACAGGATGTTTTAACCTGTCCGACGATCGCCAATAATCATCAAAAAACCTCCATCCGTGAGGTTTTTTTGTTTGAGATGATGCGCGATCGAACCAGGATTAAATTGGTTACATCTGACCTATTGCACCATTCTCATGAACAGGCTTTCCGCCCGCTTCCACAAAGAGTGAATTTTCTTGCGGGCCGTTGCTCCTAGCCACTCAATAAAATCATTATTGAGAATGGTGCAATATTTCAGATATAACCGGACTTGAAATTATTAACTTTTTCCTTTTTTCTTCCTTTATTCCTTCGCGTTCTTTGCGTCTTCGCGGTTCATTAAATCAAGACTTTTCAGACACAAAAAGACCTTAAAAAATGTTTTCGCCAGATTGATCGAGCAAATCCCCGATCGCCTGCACCAACTTGTCGGGGTCTAAAGGCTTAGAAATGTGGCGCTGGAACCCCGCAGCCAGGGCCTGCTGATAGTCAATTTCTCCAGCATAAGCCGTGAGGGCGATCGCCGGAATCCGTCCCCCTCGGTCGGGCGCCAGAGCCCGAACCTGTCGCATCAACATATAACCGTCGGTATCCGGCATTCCAATATCGCTCAACAGCAAATCCGGCACAGAAGACTCAGTTAAAACCGCCAAGGCATCGGCGGCGTTAGCAACTGCTGTAACACTTGCCCCACAATCCTCAAGCACAAAAACCACCAAATCTAGGGCATCGGCATCATCATCCACCGCTAACACCCTGATACCGCTCAAATTGAAGGATTGGTCCGGCGCCGCAGTTCCCGCAGGGCTTGTCTGAGATTGGACGGGCATCAGAGGTATCCTGACGGTCAAGGTTGCACCTTTTCCTTCGCCGGGACTGTCGGATTTCACTGTGCCGCCGTGGAGTTCGACGAGATGGCGGACGATCGCCAATCCTAAACCCAATCCGCCAAACTTGCGCGTCATCGTGCTGTCCGCTTGCCGGAAGTAGTCGAATACATAGGGCAGAAAATCAGGTTCGATACCTTTTCCAGTATCAGTTACAGTAATTTGGGCGTTCCTGTCCACCCGATCGAGAACGACTTGGATTTTGCCTCCTGGCGGGGTGAACTTGACGGCATTTGACAGCAAATTCCAGACTACCTGCTGAAGTTTGCCCGCATCGCCCAACACCGGGCCGAGATTCGGTGCAAACTGAGTGCTGATTTGAATCGACTTGACTTCGGCCGCCAGACGCACCGTTTCAATAGCAGCGCCGATCACCCCAGCTAAATCCACAGGTGCAATATTCAAGCTGACCTTGCCTTGGAGAATCCCCGACACGTCGAGCAAATCTTCGATAAGCTGGGTTTGCAGTTTGGCGTTGCGCTCGATCGTCTCTAAGGCATAACGTTGCTTTTCCGGTGTCAGAACGTTCGATCGCAGCAGCTTCGTCCAGCCCATAATCGGGTTTAAGGGAGTCCGCAATTCGTGGGACAAAACAGCCAAAAATTCGTCTTTGACGCGGTTAGCCTGTTCTGCTTCTTCCCGCGCTGCCTTTTCCCGCGCTAGAAGGCGTTCCCGTTCCGCTTCTGCAACTTTGCGATCTGTAATGTCAGTGTTGGTGCCACACCAGCGCAGCAGCTTGCCTCGATCGTCGCGAATCGGCACGGCGCGGGAGAGAAACCAGCGGTAAGATCCGTCTTTGCCGCGCAGGGGAAAAGTATCTTCCCAGAGTTCTCCTGTTTCAATGCAGCGCCTAAATTTTTCGACAACGCGATCGAGGTGTTCCGGGTGGTGCACCTGCTCCCAGCCCCAGCCCTGCATTTCCTCTAGGGTGGTGCCGGTGTAGTCAAACCAGCGCTGATTGTACCAGAAAATCCAGCCAGTGGCATCTGTCATCCAAGCCAACTGAGCGATGTTGTCAGCTAGAGCGCGGAACCGAGCCTCGCTTTCGTGCAGATCCTGCATGACTCGCGCGTGCAGGATCACCGCCCAGAGGCGAGCCACCACTTCTTGCATCAGCCAAACTTCATCCGGCCGCCAGTGCCGCACCGCCTTTGATGCCACTACCAAAAGAGCCACCCAGCGCCCTTCCTGAAGGCAGGGAACATCGACCAAAGCGCGCATGGAAATGGCATCGTAGCTATCGACAAAAGGCGCTGTATGCGGGTCATTAGCGATATCTGAGATGACAAGTGTTTGACCTGCCATAGAGAGAGCTTTCAGTTCCGGCGTCTTAAAGTCTGAGATTTGATAGGTGCCGGTGATGCTGGCCAGGTCGGACTGGTGCCAGTCTTGGTGGGCAATTGCCAGGCCGGCTTCGACATTGATTTCGTTCCACACGCAGCGATCGGCCTGTAAATATTCTCCCAGTCTGTTCATGGCTTCCCACAACATTTCTGCGGGGTTGAAGCGCTGCCGCAAGCGGACTTCCAGATCTGCGAGAAACTGCTCGTTGAGTTGGGCTTGTTTGCGATCGTGAATATCGGTATTCGTGCCGATCCACTCGACAACCTGGCCCCCTGCGTCGCGAATTGGCACGGCCCGGGACAAATGCCAGCGTTCCATTTGGTCTGCTGCCCGCCGCAGGCGCAGCTCAAGTTGATAAACTTCTCCGGTGATTAGACATTCTTCCCAGCGGGCCCAAGATTCTGCCAAATCCGAGGGCGGCACTAGGGACTCCCAGTTGTTTTGAGAGGCTTCCTCGTAAGACATTCCCAGATATTCCGACCACTTTTGTTGATTGGTAAAGCGAATTTCCCCGGCGGAGTCTACGTTCCAAATCAGGTGGGGCAGCGACTCAGCCAGGAAGCGGAAGCGGCGGTCGCTTTCTGCTAAGCTTTCTTCGGCTCGTTTGCGATCGTCAATATCAATGCCGATCCCGGCCCATTGCAGCACCTGTCCCCCCCTGTCTTTGACGGGAACAAGTCGCGCTAGATGCCAGCGGTAAGTACCATCAAACCTGCGTACCCGACACTCAAATTCGTAGGCTTCCCCTGCTTCAATCGCCTTGGTGCGCGTGCCGACAACTGTTGGCAGATCATCAGGATGAAATAATTGCAGCACCGGTGCAGCCAGCGGCAATTCTGCTGGCCTGATGCCCGTGTAGCTTTGCCAGTGCTGGTTGCAAAACTCTAACCTGCCGTCGGCGGTATTGATCCACATTAATTGCGGGACGCCATCGGCGAGGGTGCGGTAGCGATTTTCGCTTTGCCGCAGTGCTTCTTCTATTTGCCGGCGCTCGGTTTTGTCCTGCATGATTTTCAGGAAACCTTGCACTTCGCCTGCTGCGTCGCGCATGGGCATCACCAGCCCGCTGCCCCAAAAGCGACTGCCGTCTTTGCGGACGTGCCAGCGCTCGTTTACTGCCTTTCCCTGAGTCAGCGCGAGGTGCATTTCTAGTTCCGGCTTTCCGGCTGCAGAGTCTTCTGGGATGAAGATCATTCGTCCGTGCTGCCCTACGATTTCAGCTTCGGAATAGCCCAGCAGTCTCTCCGCGCCTGCGTTCCAACTGGTAACGTGTCCGTCGAGATCCTGGGTGAAGATGGCGTAGTCTTTGGCGCTGCCGAGAATCAACTGCAGGTGGGTTTCACGATCGCGCAGTGCTGCTTCTGCTTGTTTGCGCTTGGTAATGTCGCTGGTGAAACCGACTATTTTGGTCACTTCGCCTTGCTGGTTGCGGATCAAACAGCCGCGCTCCCAAACGTCGATCCAGCGCCCGTCTTGGTGCCGGACTCGGTACTCGACTTCGTAGCGCTCGGCACTTAAGATTGATTGCCCCCCGGCCTGGATGCGTGCCAAATCGGCGGGATGGATGCGTTCTCTCCACCACTCTGGTGTTGCGGGTGCATCCTCTGGGCAGACACCGACGATCGAGCACAGTCCCTCGGAACGGTAAACTGAGTTTGCTGCCAAATCCCACTCAAACACCAGGCCGTCGATCGCTTTTGTAGCTAACTCAAAGCGGTTGTTGCTTTCTTGCAAGGCGAGTTCGGCCATTTTGCGATCGGTAATTTCCTGTACCACTACATTAATTCCGACAATCTCCCCGCCGATGTCTTTGAGCGGCAACCAATTCAGCAGCCAAGTGCGAACAACACCGGGTTGAGCTTTGGTTTCACCCGTGAGTTCAAAATTTCGCGTCGGTTCTCCGGTTTCGAGAAGGTGGCCCAACACAGGTTCGGCTGTATCTGCCAAGTCGGGGACAATTTCGCGTAGGGTTCGGCCGATGTGCGCTTCGACGGACAAGCCGTTGATTTGGGCCAACCGCTGGTTGAGCCGCACGTACCGCAAATCTGTGTCTAAAACTGCCAAACCCACGGGAGTTGTTTGGTATAGCCACTCTATCTCTAGAAGTTGACGGCGCACCGTTTGCTCGCTCTTGTGCAGGGCGAGTTCTGCCATTTTGCGATCGGTAGCATCAAATAATACTCCGATAAACCGCACTGCTTCCCCTGCGGCGTCGTAGAGATAGCGCCCGAACGCTCTCAACCAGCGGATTTCTCCGTTGTCTGCCCGGACGATCCGGTATTCGGGGGAGTAGAGCGATCTCGTTTCCCGAGCTGTTTTGGCTGCTTCCATGACTTGATTTAAGTCGTCTGGATGCACGCAGTTTTTCCACACAGCCGCGCTTGCTTCGCCGCTCGGTACCGGTTGGCAGCCCAAAATGCTGAAATGGGTCGCCGACCAAATTACTCGATTTGTTCGCACATCAAAATCCCAGGTTGCCATGCCTGAGCCTTCGATGGCGACGCTCAAACGTTCTTCGCTTTGTTTGAAGGCAATTTCAGTTTGTTTGCGATCGCTGATATCTGTCAGGGAACCTACGGCCCTCAGGGGATTGCCTGACTCGTCCCAAATTACTTGCCCTCTGGCTAAAACCCATTTGTAGCGCCCGTCGGAACAGCGAACGCGGTACTCGCAGCAGTAATGTGAGGTTTCTCGATGCAAGTGCTGCTGCCAATTGCTTTGCATTATCTCCAAATCATCGGGATGAATGTAGCTCAAAAATTGGCTGAAGTCCTTGACTTCTTCGGGCCCGCGTTCCAAAATCTCTAAACCGCGATCGCTCAAAATCTGGCAATTTGTTTGCAGGTTGCAATCCCAAATTCCGTCGTTGTTGCCCTGCAAGGCTAGCTGCCAGCGTTCTGCGCTTTCTCGCAAAGCTTCTTTGGTTTGATTGGCGCGCTCGATTTGTACGGCGGCAACGGCAAAGTCTGCTAGGGCGATCGCGATCTGCAAGTCTTCGGCATCGAATTGGCGATCGGAATCGTGAGATACAATCCATATTGCCCCCAGCGGTTGATTTTCTGCTTGCAGTGGCACGACTAACGCTTCGGCGATCGGCAATTCTAGCTGCTGTAAGTCGGTGAAGTATTGTTCTGGAGCGAAGTAAAGTTGGGGTGTTTGGCGATCGGTCGGGGTTCCCGACAACCGCAATTTGCGGGGTGTGTTTCTATGTTCTGCTGCTTCCCACGCTCCCGCCAAGGCTTCCCAGCGAAATATTTGTTCAGAAGTTGCATTTTCTTCTAGCAAGCAGACTCCGACGCTTCCTGCCTCGCACAAATCTTTAGCGATCGCAACAAGTGTTTTGAGCAGCCTGTGGGGTGAGGTTGCCAATTGTCTAGCCAGCGCTTGCAGCGCTCGGTTTTCTGCTTTTCGATCGTGCGATCGAGGGGTGCGGTGCGACAGTTCCTCGGCGATCGGAATGTCGGTTAAATTAGTTTGTGGGGTTTGCCAAGCTTCCATCAATTAGTCGTGTCTACGTCTTTGGGTCTGAGCTGGCGAGCGTATATCAGCGCCTTCTTAAAAGCATTTGCTATAAATTGTAGCATCTAGCGAGAGACAGCATCATTTATCTACTACCTATCTGGGGAATTGCTTTTTAGTTTTCAGGCTATTTTATTGCCTTGGTTACCTTTACTCTTGTTGTCGCCACCTTATGCACAATTTTATTCCAGAATCGCGCTTTTTTCCCTATCTAACTTGGACAGAAATTCAGTCTATGCTGGATAAGGAAAATACTGTGATAATTCTGCCGCTAGGTGCGATCGAACAGCACGGCCCCCATTTGCCTTTAATTGTAGATGCGGCCATTAGCGCGGCGGTGACAGGCAAAGCCCTGGCAAAGTTAGAGGCAAATATTCCCGCGTATGCTTTGCCACCTTTGTACTATGGCAAGTCGAACGAACACTGCCATTTTCCCGGTACAATTATGCTCAGCGCTCAGACTGTTTTAGCAGTAATCGGCGAAATTGCTGACAGTATTTATCAGGCTGGATTTCGGAAATTAGTGTTAATGAATGGTCACGGCGGACAGCCGCAGGTGATGGAAATTGCGGCGCGGGACATTCATCAAAAATATCAGGACTTTTCAGTTTTTCCGCTGTTTGTTTGGCGGGTTCCGAATGTGGCTGCTGAATTATTAAGTGCGAAGGAGTTGGAGTTTGGGATTCACGCTGGTGATGCAGAAACGAGTTTGATGTTGGCAATTTTGCCGTCGCAGGTAAACATGGAACTGGCTGTTACAGAATATCCGAAAAATTTGCCGACCGACAGTTTGCTGAGTATGGAAGGAAATTTGCCTTTTGCTTGGCTGACGCGAGAGTTGACTGAAAGTGGTGTCTTGGGCGATGCGACAGTGGCGACGAAAGAAAAGGGATCTCGTATTCTCGAATCTTTGTCTGATGGCTGGACACAAGTTATCAGAGATGTTTACAAATTTCGACAGCCGGGAAGTAATTAAAAATTAAGAATTAAAAATCTAAAATTCTTCTAATTTGTGTCAAAATAAGTCTAAGAAATTTTTTGAGTTGGAAAACAGACGATGAGTGTAAATTCTAAATTGCAGCGCGCTTTTGAGCAAGGTCGCGCCCTGAAAATTATCAGCGGTTTAAATAATTTTGATGCCGCAAACGTTGCGGCTGTCGTCAAAGCAGCGGATCTCGGCGGTGCTTCCTTTGTCGATATTGCTGCCGATCGAGATTTGGTATTGATGGCAAAACAGTTGACAAATTTGCCAATTTGTGTATCGGCTGTGGAACCGGAAAAGTTTGTGCCTGCGGTAGAAGCTGGCGCTGATTTGATTGAAATTGGTAACTTTGATGCTTTCTACGCAGTAGGCCGCCGCTTTGAAGCTGAAGAAGTTTTGCAGTTGACTCGCGAAACTCGATCGCTATTTCCAAATATCACTCTTTCTGTAACAGTTCCCCACATTTTGGCACTCGACAAACAAGTGCAGTTAGCAATTGAATTAGTCAAAGCTGGCGCTAACATCATCCAAACCGAAGGTGGCACCAGCGCTCAACCAATTCACGCAGGCACATTGGGATTAATTGAAAAAGCAGCGCCTACTTTGGCTGCCGCCTTTGAAATTTCCCGCGCCGTATCAGTTCCCGTACTTTGCGCTTCCGGTATCTCCAGCGTCACCGCACCCCTCGCTATTGGAGCCGGTGCTGCGGGTGTTGGTGTCGGTTCTGCTGTCAGCCAACTTAATAGCGAAGTGGCGATGATTGCGGCTGTTCGCAGTTTGGTTGAAGCTTTGGCTTTGGTTTCGCGATCGTACTTGCCAGCTTCCATTTAATTAAGAAGGGAGAAGGAAGAAGGAAGAAGGAAGAAGGAAGAGGGAAGAAGGAAGATTTTTCCCATCCCCCACTCTCCCCTTCTCCCACTCTTCCCCTCTTCCCCTCCCCCACTTTTCCACTCTTCCTTAATAATTGAGAAACCACACGGCATAATCATCTAATAACTGATTGTTTCGGGAGGCTACATCAACTGATTCTAACTCTGATAAAGGCAACATAAACTTTTGGCGATCGCCGATGCGCTGCACTTCCACAAATATACCTTCTTCCTGAACCACCAAATCCTCCAACCGATTAATTGTGAATCTATCAGTATAAGAAGGTTGAGTTTTTTTGAGCCTTGCATATTCTTTTTTGCTGCCGGCACCCATAGTATATTCTTCTTCCCATTCAAACTCTTCTATGCCGGTAACGTGGCAGGGTAGTTGAATATTTTGCTTGATGTAATCTAGATATTTGACTGAATTTTTTAGGCTGAAATCAATATTTTTAGACCCCAAAATCTTGCTAATTTTAGTTTCAAATTGCTTGGTATTAAAGGGGATATTTTCCTCTAGATGCGCTAACATTTCTGGATCGAACCCCGATCTCAATTCGGATAATTCCTCCAGCAGGCGCTGGAAGTCGTTTAGCGGTTTCGGTCTTCTGCCTGCTACAATGGTTTCATCAAGCTGAACTGGAGGAAGTTCGGATGGTGAAGGAAGAGATTGGCTTTGATCGGGGCGATCGTCCACTTTAGACTTGTTAACTTTAGACTTGTTAACTTTAGACTTGTTAACTTTAGGCTGGTTAAGTTTAGGCATCGCTCGGTCTCGCTGGCTCGGTTTATCAATAAAGTATATCTTGGCAGAAGTACATTCGTGTCTGATAGGAGGAAGCTATTATGCAACTACTGAAATCGCCTGATGAATCGCCAGTCTATCAAGGACAATTCGGCGAATTTACGATTACTCAAAACGATCGCACGGGAGTGTTGATTTACCGCGCTGGATTGGGGGTGGCGGCGCTGTGTTTTGCGATCGGCACTACTCTGGTGTTGCAACAGGGCGACAACCCGATTGCAATCCAAGCTGTAACACCTATTTTTGCTTGTTTCTGGATAGCTTTAGGCGTCAGCTTAGCAACTATTCACATTTACATGATTGCGCTGCACCGAACACTACAGGTATTTTGGGCGAGCGGCGGCGCGGCAGCATTGTTTGTCGCCCTACAAAGCAGCCAACCTCTAGCTTTAGCAGTGTACGAACATCCCGCCACGTTGTGGGGAATTGGCTTTACTTTTGCCGCCTTAAATGGCATTTATTTTAAGGAAGCATTCTGCTTTAATCGCCTCGAAACTAAGTTGTTGACTCCGGGAGTTCCTCTCTTAATTTTAGGACATATTTTCGGCTTTTTGTCATCCGAAAATGAACAACTTTTGCTAGCGGTTTGGGCGGCTTTGTTTATCATCTTTGCTGTACGCAAGTTTTTTCAACCGATGCCGCAGGATATCGGGGATAAAAGCGTTTTTGAGTACCTGAAACACAAATAATTTGGGCATGGGGCATGGGGCATGGGGCATAGGGAATGGGGCATGGGGCGGAAGAGCAATTCGATCGCTCTCTCACTGTCCCACTATTTCCATTTTCTTGAAACCATTGGTATTGTGGCTTCTTCCTTCTTCACATCGATTTTCTTCCTTCTGCTATAATAATGAGAATTCGTTTAATCCGTCGTCGAGAAATCTGGGCAATTACTAGGGAAGGTTGGGTAATTGCAAGCGCGGGGTTGATAATTTTAATGCTTTTAATTCTCACAAATATCCATCCGTTTTTGGCGGTAAATGCGCCGATTAAAGCAGATATATTGGTTGTGGAAGGCTGGTTGCCAGATTATGCGATCGAAAGTGCGATCGCTGAATTCAAAAAAGGTGAATACCGCCAATTAATTACCACAGGAGTTCCTTTAAGTAAAGGCTACTATCTCGCTGAATATAAAAATTATGCCGAACTGACGGCAGCGACTTGTATTGCCCTAGGATTTGATAAGGACAAAGTAGTAGCTGTACCAGCAGCGAGAGTTGTGAAACACCGCACGGCTGCTTCTGCGATCGCACTTCGGGATTGGTTTTCTACTTCAGGTTTCCAAGTTAACTCAATTAATCTTTATTCCTTTGGCCCTCACGCCCGCCGAAGTTGGATTGTATTTAAAGAAGTGCTGAATCCTGAGATTAAAGTCGGGATTGTAGCGGCGGAACCGCAAGATTACAACCCCCAAGAATGGTGGAAATCTAGCGAAGGTTTTCGGACAGTAATCGGAGAAATTATTGCTTATATTTATGCCCGTTTCGTAGATTGGAAAACCTAGCCAGTAATTGTCAACATCCCTCTTAATTCCCTTCGCGTTCTTAGCCCCTTCGCGGTTCGTAAAAAATTTATATAGCAGTTTTACATCCGTGTAAATACACGACACGGCAGTGCCGTTTCCCTACCCGGGCATCTGTGGAAATACAGAACACGGCAGTGCCCTTTCCCTACTATATTCAACCAAAAATGATAAAATTATTCTCAGATAAGTGGAGGGTAACTCGTTGGTAGAAGAACGCGCTTACTGGTTAGCATGGTCGCAAATTAACGGTATCGGGCCGATTTTGTTGCAAAGATTGCAGCAAAATTTCAATAGTTTGGCAGAAGCTTGGACGGCAAAACCAGTAGATTTAATGCGAATCGAAGGGTTCGGCAAGCAGATAATTGAAACCATTGTGCAAGAACGAACCAAACTCAATCCTGATGAATTTATAGAAAAACATCTTATAAAAAATCCCTGTTTTTGGACGCCCGCCGATCCAGATTATCCCCGCTTATTATTGGAAATTCCCAATCCAGCGCCCGTGTTGTACTATCGCGGTTTAGTCGATCGCAAAGAGAATCACGGAATTACGCCGACGGTGGCAATGGTTGGTACTCGCAGCCCTTCGGAATACGGCAGAAGGTGGGCTCGCAAAATTAGTACGGCTTTGGCTAGAAGCGGTTTTACTGTGGTTTCGGGATTGGCTGCGGGCATTGATACAGAGGCTCATACAGGCTGTTTGGAGGCGGGAGGAAGGACTTTTGCAGTAGTGGGGACGGGAGTAGATATTGTATATCCTAAACAAAATGAGAGGTTGTGCGATCGCATTTTGCAGCAGGGATTGGTAATTAGCGAATATCCCGTCGGCACTCAACCGAATAAAACTAATTTTCCGCGCCGAAATCGCATAATTGCTGGCTTAAGTCGCGCTACAATCGTGATAGAAGCTCCGCATAAATCGGGTGCTTTAATTACTGCTTATCAAGCTAATGATTTTTGCCGGGATGTGTATGTTTTGACGGGCAGATTGGATGATGAGCGTTCTTTTGGATGTTTGGAGTTGCTGAGTAAAGGTGCTCATCCGATTCTGCCAAATAGCGATCGAATGTTAAGCGAAGACAGGTTGTTGGAAATGCTCGGAGCTATGCCAAAATTGGATACAGCCGAGCAGTTGTCGCTCTTTCCTCCAAATCCGACGGTTGAGAAGCAAGGGCCGCCGTTGGAGCCGGAATTGGCTAAGGTGTTAAGTGCGATCGTATCTGGGCCGATTTCTTTTGATACAATTGTGGAAGCAGCGGGATTAGAAGCGGGAACAGTTTCTAGTATACTTTTGCAGTTGGAATTGTTGGGATTAGTTTCGCAGTTACCAGGAATGCGATATCAGCGGTGCTGATGTGAAAAAAACTGGGCGGTTGAAACGGCGTCTACACAGACAAAATCCGCCTGCGCGGATCGAAGATTATTCGGCGGTTGAAACGGCGTCTACACAGACAAAATCCGCCTGCGCGGATTGAAGATTATTCGGCGGTTTCAACCGCCGAGTGAATATGGCCAGGGGATAAGGGATTGCTCCCCCGGCGCATTCAATCTCAAATCAATCCGAAATTAACGGCACTAATATTGCTAGCCGAAACACCACCCAGAGAAGCTAAAATCTCCCCTGTTTGTGCAAACCGGATTAAAGTTGCACCGCTATCTTGAGCAATCGCCAATTGCGAGAAACTCAACCCGTTACCCAATACTAACAAATCTTTACCGACTTCAAAATCAGTAATCGTATCAGTACCGGAATTTGTAGAGAGTAAGAACTTATCTACTCCCATTCCTCCTATCAAAGTATCAAATCCCAAACCGCCCGTAAGCAAATCATCTCCCTTACCTCCGTAAAGAATATCATTACCATCATCGCCATTCAAAATGTCAGCACCGCGGTTGCCAAATAAGACATCATCACCGCTACTTCCCAGGATTGTATCGCTACCTTTGCCGCCGAAAACCGAGTCATTTCCAATGCCGCCGTCGAGGGAATCATTGCCCCTCATGCCCATCAAGACATTATTTGTGCTGTCGCCCGTCAGGATATCGTCGCCATTTGTACCGAGAATTGCATTGGGAGAATTGCTGCCCAAATCAGCATCACCGCTGACAACAGGAGTGGCAATCCCAGTCGGCAATATTACAGCTTCAATTCTGCTATCTAAACCAGTACCAGTATTGTCAGCAACTAGCTGGGAAATTGGTTTATTTCCCGTACCAACTTCTTTGAAGTCTTGAGTTGTTGGGCCCAAGGCTACTTGTTGGAGGCGGGCAAGTGATTCAGGAATTGATGTTCCTGTTGGGTTGGAGACAGCCGCATCAATGCGCTGATTGGCTGTTGCCATTACTGTGGCGGATTGTGACGTAATTTGGCTGATTTGTTGACTGTTGAAACTGGGGTCAATCTGCTGGATTTTAGTGGCTGCTTGCTGAATGATTGGTTCTAATGCTGCTGGGTTGCTGAGATTTAAGACTGTACCGGATTGAATTTGAGCCGTAATTGAACTGACAACAGCTTTAACAAGATCGCTATTGGCTGCACTGGAAGCACCGTCAATCAAAGCGCTGGTTTGGGTGATGAAGTTTTGGACTTTCACCATTTCGGATAAGACTTGGACTCCGCCCGGTATGTTGTTGTTGGTAGCTTCTATTGGATCGAAGCTAGTTAGGTCAACTTCAGCCGGGAGTCCAAGGGCGGCTTTGACTAAAGATTGCGCTTCTTCTGGTTCAATTCCTTTGTCGATTAAGTCGGCGATTAAGCTGGTTAGGAGGGTGACGACACTAGAATCTGGCGGTGCGGTGACTGGTGTTTCTAGGGGTAATCCGGTGGCGGTGTCAGTGCCTCCTGTGGCTACTAGATTGCCTTCTGATGGGTCGATTTCTCCGTTTTTGTTGGTGTCGAATGTCTCGAAGGGGATGTTGAGATTGAATTTACCGCCTGTGTCGGTTGTGGTGGATGGTTCGTTGGTGTCAAGGACGGCGTTTTTGTTGGCATCGAGGAAGACAGTTGCACCGTCTATGTAGCCGTCGATTACCCAGCGATCGGTTCCTGGATAAGTTCTTACTAAGATTGTTTGTTCGCTACTAGCATTGTAAGAGTCTGTAGCTATTAACTTCACCTCGAAAGGTTCCCAGTTACTTGGGGGAGTGCCAATGAACTTGATCGTGTTTGCCCCGGAGTAAAATTCAAGTCCGAGCCAATTAGTATTTGAGCCACTAAATTCTAAAGGACTGCCATCAGTGAGAGTTAAGCGGTAGGAAATCAGGTCGCCGTCAGGGTCAGTGTATACATCTTTGATAGGTTGGTTAAACTCACTGTACCGATTGTGTAAGTGAATTTTCTCTTCTGGAGGACGGTTGCCGACGGTAAAAGTGCCTTCTGTGCCAAACTCTGAACCTGCCCAAGCAGCATCAATTGCTTGTACGCTCCAGTAATATGTCTTATCTGGACGCAAGTCTTTGAGTTGCCACTGCGTGTTTTGACTGACATTTCCCAGCCCTACAACTTGCCGAGTTCCGTCATCAAGAGACATCGGGGAAAGAATATCCTTGCCGCCTGGGGTCGTGCCAACTCGCAAGTTGTAGCTTAAACCATTAGGATTAGTAGGAGTTTGCTCATCAGTTGCTTTGTTCCACTTAAAAGTCACATTTCGGCCATCCGGCTGGGCCGACAGCCCTGTGGGTGCAGTGGGTGGAGTGTTGGCATTGGGGGTGTTGTTGCGGAAGACTTTGGTAAAGAAGTCGTTTTCGTTCAGCGATCCTTGGGAGTTGCTTGGTGCATTACCCGTGAATAGGATATCCAATTTGCGATCCTGGTCGTAGTCTCCCCAAACAGCCTGGGAATAGCCACGATACTGCAGTTCCTGTGGGAGACTTACGCCACTGTCGATTTGTACACCACTATCGGTAAAGCTGTTTGGACCAGAAAAACTGCCTGTGTTGCGATAGATTTTGGCGACGATTGTTGCTGAACTTTCACCATTTTGTTGATCGACACCAGTGCCTAGGATATCCAAAAGCCCGTCATTGTCGTAGTCTCCCCAAGCATATCGAGCGCTACCCAAAAAAGGTATCTGTGCACCTATGTCTTGAAAGCTGGCAGACCCATTTTCCCGGGTTTTGTTGCGGTAGACTTTGGTGAAGGACGACTGGGAATTATTATTCCAACCCGTGAGTAAAATATCCAGTTGGTCGTCGTTGTTGTAGTCTCCCCAGGCCATATCACCAGCGTTACCGCCGTAGCCAGGCAATTCTACGGTAGTGTCTTCAAAAACGCCATCGCCCAAGTTGCGGTAAAGTTTGGCAATGTACCTTGAATTAATGTCTTCGGAGTCCTTTACCTGGACTAGGATATCGAGTTTGCCATCGTTATCGTAATCTGCCCAAACTGCGGCTTTGGTAGCGCCAGCTATTGTGTCATCAGAAAATAGCTGTCCGGCACTTACATAGTTGGGATCTTGTGTCTTGAGACGTGCTTTACTGTCTTCAAAGCGTCCTGGGCCGCTCGCGCCTGTGTTGCGGTAGAGCGTGGTGCTCAAGTCCCTGAACCCATAACCTCCATTATTTGCCGTACTGAGCAAGAAATCAGGGCGCCCGTCATTGTTGTAATCTCCCCAACTTGACCAAGATCTGTCTGGGTATGGGGGATTCCCAGGTAAACTTGTCTCAAAGGTAAAGCCAGAATCCTCACCACTATAGATCAATGGCACTGAAAAAGTGAACTCAAAAAAATCTGTAAGGCAATATATATATAGATCATTGCCTTACAAACACAAA
>NZ_JAUBUI010000145.1:0-7427 GCF_036705385.1 Microcoleus sp. B3-A4
GAAACATAGAACAGATGGCACACTGATTATTTCTCCAGTATCCCAGCATTTTGGATCATTTATTTCTTGGATTACTCTTAGCTCCCAAAGTGAGAGATTCCCTCGTCCTTTCTTACCTTGAATTTAGGTAGCATCACAGACACGCCACGTCAGAATCTCCCAACGTTTAAGGACAAGTTCAGCAATCACGATCTCATTTTCTCTTGCCTCCATGACGATCAAATAATCTCCCTGGTTAAATCTGTTATTGTAAAGTCTTGCTTGTTCTTCTGGAACCAACCATCCTTGAATTGCGCCATATAGACCGCCAGCAGTTGCAGCAATCCCACTTCCAAAAAAAGTTGCTAAAATGCTTTCCACCGCTACTGCCTGACCAATACCGGGAATTAGCAGGCTGCTGAGTCCAACAATTAAGGCTAGTGAACCTAGTCGTATGCTGCCTATGATCGCGCCTACTTGTGCGCCTGCTGCTCTTGTGATTAAAATTTTCTGCACGCCCAGAGAGTCCAAATCATCATTGTCAGAAGGTTTAGCAATCACTGAAATCTTGTGCATGGGGAAACCCCTGCTTTTTAGCTCAACTAGCGCCTGCTTTGCGTTTCGATGATTAGTAAATAAGCCGCTAGCACGTTTGAGATTTTGGTAATTCATGAGAGATATTTAATATTCAACGCTACAAAATTGGTCAATAGTGTGTAAAGCCGCTTGCAATGGTTGCATCACAAAAACCACTTAGTTCAGAGGTGCAAAACGCTTTAGCAAAGCTGACAAAGGAATCATTGGCAGTCCGAATTCGATACAAATTAAGCCTTGGATTGCGCTCAAAGCTTCAGTGTCGAATAACTGATTCATAATGCCCCATTGGCTAAACAGGAATTGGAGAATGAAAATAGCCCCAATGCCGATCGCCACAGCATAGCCAACTGATTCATCTTTACCGCGCAGTTTGGCGACGATCGCCGGAACGAAGCGACTGATACTTAATAGGTAAAAAGCTTCGGCCGCCACCAATGCTTGAATTGCCATTGTCCGGGCTAGAGCTTCATTGCCTGTGGTTTGGACGATCCATTCAAACATCCCAAAGATCGCAATCCAGTTAAATACCGAAACTGTCAGAATCCGAGCGGTCAGCCTGCGAGAAAGAAGCGGTTCATTGGCAGGTCGAGGCGGCTGTTGCATGACATCGGGAGAGGGCGGCTCAAATGCCAACGGTAAGCTCAACGCAACTGAACTGACCATATTCAGCCAGAGAATTTGTACTGGCAAAATGGGTAGCGGTGTTGCCAGAAGTACGGCAATCAAGATGGTCATGGACTCTCCACCATTCACGGGCAGGATGAAGGCGATCGCCCGCAGCAGATTCTTATAAACCGTGCGTCCTTCCTCAACTGCTTTCTCGATCGAAGCAAAGTTGTCATCCGTCAGAATCATATCTGCGGCTTCTTTTGTGACTTCAGTACCCGTGATGCCCATCGCTACCCCAATGTCAGCTTGCTTCAGGGCGGGAGCATCGTTAACTCCATCTCCAGTCATCGCCACAATCTCGCCCTTAGACTGAAGTGCTTCGACAATGCGGAGCTTTTGTTCTGGTGCGACACGAGCAAATACACAGCTTTGTTCGACAGTATTGGCTAATTGCTGCTGATTCATTTGAGCGAGTTCTTGACCCGTAAAAACGGGAGCCTCTTGGCTTAGATTTATTCCCATTTGGTGGGCGATCGCTGCTGCTGTTTTGGCATGGTCGCCCGTAATCATCTTCACCTGAATTCCCGCAGACCGACAGGCTTGAATCGCTTGAATTGCTTCGGGGCGAGGCGGGTCGATCATGCCTTGCAGCCCCAGAAAAGTTAACCCTTGCTCAATATCAGAATGCTCAATTGAAGATTGAGAAGCGGGTACAACTTTCTTGGCAAGTGCCAGAACTCGTAACCCTTTTTTTGCCATCCTGTCCACGGTTTGCTCGATCGGCGCGGGGTTGAGGGATCTCGCCTCTCCCTGTTCATCGAGCATCTGGCGACACCGCTTGAGAATTGCCTCAATTGAACCCTTGACATAAATCAACCGTTGTGGGCGATCGTCATGTAAGGTTGCCATGTATTGAAACTGAGATTCAAACGGCAGTGTATCGAGCCGGCAAAGCGCTTCCTCGAGTTTCTCAGCAATTAACCCCGCTTTTTGGGCTACCGCAACCAGCGCCCCTTCCGTTGGGCTACCGATCGCAGTCCAGTTCCCGTCTTGCACGTCTAGATAAGAATCGTTGCACAACAGTCCTGCTTGCAGGCATTCATATAAAGCAGGTGCGATCGCCAGGTCAACCGAGTGTCCGTTTACAGAAATTTTCCCGTCTGGTGCATATCCTCCACCGCTAACCCGATATCGCTTTCCACCGGCATCAATCTCCTGAACAGTCATTTGATTCTCTGTCAAGGTTCCGGTTTTGTCGGAACAAATCACGGTGGTGCTGCCCAGCGTCTCAATGGCCGGAAGTTTGCGAATAATGGCGTGCTGCTTTGCCATTTGGGAAACCCCGATCGCCAGTGTCACCGTTAAAATCGCGGGTAAGCCTTCAGGAATTGCGCTGACAGCAAGCGCCACAGATGCCTTGAACACCTCAACCCAAGAAAATCTCTGGGCAATGCCTGCGACAAAAGTGAAGGCAGCCAAACCTAAAATGACATAGAGCAAGGTTTTGCTAAATTTGTCAATTTTGCGACTGAGTGGCGTTTCCAGTGTGCTGCTTTGCTGCATGAGTTGGGAGATGTGTCCGGTTTCGGTCCTGTCACCAATGCTGACGACCAGTCCGCGTCCCTGTCCAAACGTTACCAGGCTTCCGGTATAGGCCATGTTCGTGCGATCGGCCAGTGCAGCGTCTGCCTCTAGCGCCTGGGATTGCTTCTGGACCGGGACAGATTCTCCCGTTAACGCTGACTCATCGACTTGTAAGTCACGGACTTCGATCAGCCGCAGATCCGCAGACACTTTATCCCCTGAAGACAGCAAGACGATATCGCCAGGAACCAGTTCGCTGGATGAAACCACTTGCTTTTGACCGTTGCGGAGAATGGTTGCCTCAGTTGCAACAGATTTTGCTAAGGCGGCGATCGCATTCTCTGCTTTTGACTCTTGAACGAAACCAATGGTGGCATTTGTCAGAGCAACCCCAAAAATCACCCCTGAATCAATCCACTCTTTCAGAAATGCTGTCACTATGCCAGAGGCTAACAAAATGTAGATTAGCGGCTGATTCAGTTGCTGAAAAAATCGCAACCAGGGACTTTGCTGCTTCTGAGCCGTTAGTTGATTGGGACCGAGGATCTCGCGCCGTTGGGCTGACACGTCGGAAGATAGACCTATTTCCAGGTCAGTCTCTAAAAGCCGAGCTACTTTCTCGACAGAGAGGTGATGCCAAGAGTGTTCTACTAATTTTTCTTCTACATTCGTTGCAGTCATAACGCTTCTTGTCAAGCCAAGTGCTTGTCTGTTGTTTGGTCTTGTTTCTAGCGTCATTGATGAATGTGAGCTAAAAGTGATGGACTGATTTCTGTTACTCACATTTCGATCACATTTGCTTCCTATACTTAGGAATAGAACCGATTGAGATAGCTTCTTGCAAACCTTAGTTGACTGTTGACTGTTGACTGTTGACTGTTGACTGTTGAAGGAGGGGTCAAAAAAATTAAAATTGCGCGAATTATTTGTTGGCAGCTTGATTCGACTTTACGCCCGAGGATTAAGCGCGGATTTTATATCATTCCGCCACTGCTGCCGGAATTGATATAAAAAGCATTACTTTTGAGGGATGAACTATCGGACATTCACTTGTTAACTTGAAAGGCTCAAAGACTTCATGCTGAGGTTTATCGGCAAAAAGGCGTTTCACAAAAAACAAAACAAACAAAGAATATGCAATTATTAAAGCTATTGGTGAAAGGAATCAGCATCAGCACAGTTGCAGTTTTGGGTTTAGGTGCTTGCAACCCTCCCAATACTTCACAGACAACTGTTCCATCTACTTCTGCTCCCACAACTGCCACTGAAAATACAACTGCTCCAACCGCTTCTGCGCCTGCAACTACGACCGCACAGACGCCTCAGAATCAAGACATTGACGATATTGCCGATCGCGTAGAAGAGGCCTTAGACTCCGATGCCACCCTCAAGCAATTCGATTTGGACGCAGACGATCGGGATAATTCGATTGTGTTAACAGGGCGCGTTCAAACGGCAGAACAAAAAGCATTGGCAGAACAAATTGCTCGGCAAAGTGAACCGAATATTTCGCTCAATAACCAAATCGTCATTCAGTAGTTCCTAACAGTGAAGTGGCAAGAGCATTTGGCGCTTCTTGCCACTTAAAAAATTGTGCGATCGCAGTGAGGAAACCTATGGATTTGGCAATCTTATTTGACTAGACCTCTTGCAAAAATAAATAGGACGGGCAAGATGCCCATCCCACAAAAAAAAATAACTTTTGTGGGATGGGCATCTTGCCCGTCCCCTCAATTGATGAAAAGGATTTTTGCAAGAGGTCTACTGGATGCGATCGCAATATTGAAACAATAAACTTATTCAACAATTTCGTAACGAACTAACTGGCGAACATTTTGACGTGATAATTGGAGCTCTTGCGCGATCGCTGCTTCTATCTGGGTTGCGTCAGTCATTGGCAATTCTAATTCCAATCGCTTCAAAATGGGTTCTGCGGTTTCTACCGCAACCTGGGTTGTTCCTTGTTTTCGGTTAATCACCGCGTTGATCAGCAATATATTGACAGACACCGTTGCTTTAAGCTGGGTATCTGCCTGAAGTTTATTCTTTGCGATTTGGGGTTGTTGTAATTCTTGAGCCATTAGGAAACTCGAGCCAACCCAAAACGCGATCGCCACAAACGGCAATGGCAACCAAAACTCTGCGCCTGATGCTTTTAGCCAACGTTTAGTAACCTGCCACATAAATTTTTTACCCCACCCCAACCCTCCCCTTATCAAGAGGAGGGAGTAAGAAATTCACCAATGATTTAGGATTGCTATATTTGCACTTTAGTAGAGTTAGCGCTCTGCTGAAATCCTACTCAAGGGAGATGCGTCAAATATTTCAGTTCGATCGCAACACCGCTCAGCGATGTGGGCTCAACAAAATTACAGCGGTTCCAATCAGGCAAATTGTAACACCAAGCAAGTCCCACTTATCTGGCTTAACTCCTTCAATCAGCCACAACCAAACCAGAGATGCCAGAATGTAAATACCGACCTAAGCAGCATATACTCTTCCAGCGTTTGAGGCATTGACTTGAGTTAGAGAAAGCGCAAAACAGATTAAAGCTAAAATGCCTGGAACAACCCACAAAATGCTCTTTTCAAGTCTCACCCACGCCCAGAAAGCGTAACACCCAGAGATTTCTCCTAGAGCCGCCAATAGAAAAAAAGCAAGTGTTGGCATTTTTAGATCCATGCTTAAATTAGGTAAATTTTATCAGCCGATAAAAGTTTATAAGCCCAATTAAAGAAAAATATGAGAATCTTACTTGTGGAGGACGACCCAAAGCAACTGATGCCACTTCAAACAGTGCTGTCTCAAGCAGGACATAGCGTGGATGGGGTAAAAGATGGAGAGACGGCACAGTGGCTGTTATCAGAAAAAGAATATGATTTGTTGATTTTGGACTGGATGTTGCCACATATCAGCGGGGTAAATCTCTGTCGTCAATATCGATCGGCAGGGAAAACAGCGCCGATTTTGATGATCACCGCAAGAGACACCACGCCTGAAAAAGTGACCGGGTTAGACGCAGGTGCAGATGATTACCTGGTGAAACCGATCGACTTGGTTGAATTCATGGCACGAGTCCGCGCATTAAGACGGCGATCGCCCCTTTGGCAAGGAGATACGCTCAGCCTTGAGGATCTGCACCTCCACCTCGATACTCTTACTGTTGAGCGACAAGGTGCAACCGTTTCCCTCTCCAGTCGCGAGTTTCAGTTGTTGGAGTATTTTATGCGCCATCCCCGACAGGTTTTGACTCGCAGTCAAATTGAACAAGGTGTGTGGGAGTGCGATTCGTTGATTAGTGAATCTCGGTAATCAATCCGTAAATAACTAATCCAGTGAAACTTGACCCCTAGGTTGAGCACTGAACTCTCAGATTGATGAAGGTGCAAGTCCTTCCCGCAAGATTCATGCGTGACTCCTTATCTGCTCACACCGACCAAGCTCAATTCTTGGAGAGTGAAGCTGGGAACAGGGCACAATCAGACGGCTGTTATGGGCTGACACTGGTGCTAACAGGGAGTTCCTACGGTGAAACCGAGCCTAAAAAAGTAACTTACACCTAGGCAGGGCATAACTTAAAAAACCCTGACCTCATCAGAGCTAAAGCCCGACGCATCATTTCCACAATAGCGTCCAGAATCTTGGGTTTCTGATAGTTAAATTGGCTACACCTAACGGAACAATCAATCATCTGAGGGAACGAATAAAAACGACTTGAGAGTCATGGATACGTCGATTTCCATGTAGGTAAGATGAGATACGGAACTCTCTCAAGACGGGTAGGATGCGAAGTAATTTTCGCAAGGTATTCAGAAAACACTCAACAGAGCAGAGCATGATTAGACACAGTAGTAATACCAGTGAATCTTGGAAGAATCTACCGTGGAAGAAGTTCCGCAAAGATTTATTTCGCCTACAAAAGAGAGTGTTCAAAGCGGTTCAAGCAGGAAACAAGCGGAAAGCGCAGTCTCTGCAAAGACTTATTCTGAAATCCAAAGCTGCTAGATTCCTAGCAATTCGACAAGTAACACAGCTAAACGCTGGCAAGAAAACAGCAGGTGTTGACGGTGTAAAATCTCTCGGCTTTACAGGACGTTTCTACCTAGAAACAATACTTAAAGAGTCGGCAGGTAATTGGCATCATCAAGGACTACGGGAAATCCCAATCCCAAAAAAGGACGGGACAACCAGAATGCTAAAAATCCCAACTATCGCGGATAGAGCTTGGCAATGCCTCGCTAAATACGCTTTAGAACCAGCACACGAAGCAACATTCCATGCTTACAGCTACGGGTTCAGAGCCGGACGCTCCGCGCACGATGCACAGAAAATCCTGTTCAACAATCTAAGAAGCTACTGTAATGGAATGGAAAAACGAGTGATCGAACTCGACATAGAAAAATGCTTCGACAGGATTAGTCACACCACCATAATGGACAACTTAATTGCGCCCAAAGGTATCAAGCTCGGAATCTTCCGATGCCTAAAAGCTGGGGTCAACCCCGATTTCCCGGAACAAGGAACTCCTCAAGGTGGGGTGGTGAGTCCCCTATTAGCCAACATCGCTCTTAACGGGATTGAAAGGTAAGGATTCAGGTCAAAAAAGACTTAAGTATCAAAAGCTGGTAAAATAAACGAATGAAAAAGCCCGCAGCCAC
>NZ_JAUBUI010000146.1:0-7396 GCF_036705385.1 Microcoleus sp. B3-A4
GGTTTAACAAACTTTCACTGGTGGCCTCAAGTTCCAGTTGCTGCTTAATTATGGGTAAGCACCCGGACATGATATAATATCAATTCCGATGCCACCGCATTTGATATGACGCATGGGAACCCAGAAACCGAGTTTTTGCCCAGAAGAGGCGTTACAGCCCTTTAACGGGGCAAAAAACCCGGTTATGAAGGTTTTTCTCCGTAACTCCTACTTGTGTAGAAGCGATTTCGATCGCCGATTTTTATCTTAACTTTTTGAGTTTCTTCAAGTGCGATCGCCTCAAATTTTCCACCAACTGCCGCAACTGGTTCAAATTACCCGCTTCGCCGCCATACTTCCACCGCACGTAAGCCTGCGAAACTTCATCAATCACCTCAGCTTCATCAGTTGCATGATTACCGCGCATAGCCTCAGCATACTCCAAAGGCGTTTGAGCTTTCTGCTTGGCAAATCCCCTACTCGCCAAATCCTTCAGCATTTCCTGATAAACCCCCTCCACCGGCGGCAACTTCGCCAGCCAGCGGCGGTGACGCCACTTGCGCCACACTTGCCAAATTAACCAGCCAATAAAGCCAAAGGCGATCGCAGCAATCAAGCCAGTAAATAACCCCACCCAACCCTTAGCAAACTGTCCCACAAACCAGCCCACAATCAAGCTGATCCAGCCAATTACAAAACCTATAACTGAATCCAGCCCGCTTCTGAGAGGAGTCGGTAGCCAACCCGCGATCCACTGCCAAAACGATTGCAGCGCACTAAAAGTCTGATTGTCTTCCACCGAAGCCGGAATCAGCGGATAACCGGGAATCGGATTAAAAGCAAACCAGCCATTATTAGGAAAATATACCTCCGTCATCAAAAAAGCGTCGGTATTTTTCACAACGTAGTAACCAGTAAACGGGTTGAATTCTCCCGTATCGAAACCGCCCACCAGCCGCGCCGGAATCCCGACCGACCTCAGCATAATTGTCAGTACCGTCGAAAAGTGGTCGGGATATCCACCTGTAACTTTTTTGCCGTCCTGGGTGTTTTTGTAGCCAAACAGAAAAGCCTGGACTAAATCTTCACCTTCTTCTAAGTAAGGCAAGGCTTTTTCTATTTTGTAATTCGGATTTTGCTTTAAATATTGAGCCAAATACAAAGCTTTTTCGTAAGGAGAATCGATCGGTCTGTCCGACTGAGATACTCTAGTTCGTGCAGCCAATATTTCTTCAGTTTTTTCTCGCACCTTCTGGGCAATTTCCGGCGGCACATCCAAATAGAAGTTGCGAATATTTTTCGGGTAATTAGTACCAGTTTTCCCCAACAAAGAGCGATCGCGAAAAGGGACATTAGAAATCACCGTATAAGTCACACCCTCTCCCAATTCCGCAGGCGCTCGCAAACCCCCCTCCGCATCAATCGCCGCCTCTGGACTCGGAAAATAAAGTTCCCTCGGCTTGTTTAAAGCCGGAATCAAGTTCGGCATTGGAGCAACAATAGTATAACTTTGAATCACCTCTTGAGTGCGAGGCGCATTGGGAAACGGATTCAGATAAAATTGATAAGACCAGCGAGGTCGAGTCAGCTTTTGAGCTTGTTCGTTGCGAGAAATTTCCCAACCCTGACCGGTGTATTTGTCGAATCCCAACACCCGCCAAAAACCCGCAGCCTGCGATCGCACCCGCATCACCACTTGGGGTTTCATTTCGCCCCGCAAATTTTGATTGATGCGCTGGTTGAAACCGTAATAAAAAGTAGAGTCTACCTCTCCTGGCCCTTTGTCTGGGTTTCTCCCCCTTCCTCCGCCAGTCCCTTTTTCATTTCCCCCTCTGACATACCCTGGATTCAGAATGCTGCGCGAGTCAAACTCCCCCTGATATTGAATAGGAGCACTCACCGGAAAAGTCCGCAACTGATAGCCAGGGAGGCGTGGCAAAAACGCAAAAATAGTCAGCCCCAACCCGACAGTTATCAGCAGCAGCCAACCAAAATACTTTGGGGATAAAGTAGCAGCAAATAGCGACCAGTTATTTTTTTTCTCTTTACCTTCTACCGAATGCTTTCTATCTTCTACCTTTGAGAATCCCAAGCGCGATCGATAATCCAACACCAAAGTCGGAAGCGCTAAAGCCAAAAACAGCAACAGCAGCGGCCCAAAAGTCAAGGTTTGGCTGAGAGTCGCTGCTACCCCTAACAAAATTAGCCCGATTACCATCGAATAGCCCAAATCCTTGCGGCGGGGCAAATCGAAACTGTGCAGCACTTGAAGTTGGATTAACAGTTGCGCCAAAACTAACCGCGTATCATTCAATTCTCCCACCAAGCGGCTAAAAAAAGCGAACAGCGCCACCAGCATTCCAATAGCTATGCAGAACTTAGCAGCTACATTGCGATCGCGGCGGCGATACCAACTCCAAGTTGCTCCCACAATACTAACAGGCACAGCCCACAGGTTCTGGGCTTCTTCAGCAGCAACGTCAGTAGCTACAATTCCCACAATTACCAACAACTGAACTAGGATTCGCAGCAGTAAAGAATCCTCAATCACCGGCGGAGGCATGGCCTCAATCTGCTCCCACAGCTTACCCAAAACAGGTATATTTCGCAGGTTATCAGTTGTCATGTGCACCCATCCAAGTCAACTAGCAGTAGATTGTAGATTGGAGATTTTAGATTTTAGATTGACTCCACCGATGAATCTGGGGGCTTGAACTAAGATCTAAAATTTTTGGCTTTCCACGACAGTAGTCGAGGAATTGCATTTGTTTTTGTGTGAGGTCAAACCAGCGAGTAAAACCTAAATTATTTACTCTAACTAGACCTTTCTAGTTGCTATCTTGTCCGGTTAAAATTGGACGAATAGCAAACATCAAAGGTCGGGTCTCGAAGTTCTGGAATCGAACTTCTAGAGCATAAGTTTTGTTCGGTTGTGGGTCAAACAACTCCACACTTAAATGCCCGGAATTTGGACGATGTGCAGTTGCTTCGGCATCCCCTCCCTTGAGTTCCAAACTTCCTGCCCCTGGGAATTCGCACTCAACTCTTAAACACGGCATTGGCTGTTCTCTGTTGCGGTTCGAGAGGTATTGAGCCTCCAGAGTCAGCGAACCCAAACCCGTCAGCCACTCCCGCGAAACCGGAGGCTGATTCACAGGACAATCCAAAGTTAGAGACTCAATGATTTCCCTGGCGGCCAACAGCGACAGCACCATTTGTTGATCGGTACTCGCCGCTTCGTAAGTCGGGAAATCTTCTAAATCTAGAAGTCCCCGCAAAGAACCTCTGAGCACTAAACCAGCTAATTCGTTGAGTTCCTGAGACTGGCCCGGAAATAAGCCATCTACAGCGCGAACTAACTTCGAGCCTTGCCGCAGCGACGACATTACCAGTTCCTGACAAGGTTCTAGCAGTTGAGCAAAAACCCCTTGGGCGATCGGAATTGGCAGGCGGCCCCACCTGATATTTTGTAGTTGGGGAGTCCAGAGGTGTAGGGGGGGAACCCATTGCGGGGCTACATCGTCTGGGTAATCGTGGTCGTAGCTTTTGAATTCTGTTTCCCAGGGGAACAGCGGCGGGTTAGATTCAATTTCGGCTCTAAGCCTTTCTTTTAACAAGGTCTGAAAACGGTCTTGCACGGTCGGTATTTCTCCAATTGTCTGCGGTTGTGCGGGTGCATTGCTGTGCGCCCCCACTTGATAGTCCAGCGGGTCTGGTTCGTCCCATTCCCAGTATTCCACCCCGGAATTCTCTTCTGTGTCGCCCCACTCTTCTGAGCCAGGAGACTGATTGAGGTTTTCCTCATCTTCGTTAGAGGCATTCGCGATCGGCGCCTGCAATATCCAGTCTAAAAAATGGCGATCGAAAGCCTCTGCATCCCTGTTCGTTTCGTTATTCATCACTAGATGCCCCTTCTCCGGAATCTGAACGATTTCGCAATTCCCAGGCAAGTTCCAGCAATTTAAACCACCGTTTCTGTACCTGGGCTACCGTGCTGCCGAGGCTTTGCGCGATCGCTGACTCTGACAGACCTTGTTGTTTCAACTTTAGCAAACGCTGTCCCTCTGGACCAATTTGCTCGCCAAACGCCTGCCACTGAGAAGGCAGCAAACCCAAATTGCGGTCTAAGTCTGCTTCCAGCCACTGGTGAACGAGCTCCCAGCGGTGCGACATGGCGAACCTGAGCAGATGGTACTTGAAGCGCTGCTGCAAATAGTCTCTTTGGCGGGGAGTTATGCCCAAAAGCGACTCTATTTCATTAGTCGGCAAGTCTTGCAAGCGCAGCACGAAGTAATCGGCGCAGTCTTGTTGGTTGCGCTCTTTCAAGTAAGCGACTAATTCGTCAATCACGTTTTGCCGCAGAGATTCTGACTCGTCGCCTAGGGGACGAATTGCCGCCGAACCCTGTCCGGCCATCGCTTCCCGCACGGAGTGCACCGAGGTATCGTTCCAAGTTTGGTCGGAATCTGAAGCCCCTCCGTCGGCGGCTTGTTCCATATCTACCGAGGTTTCTTTGGGCTGCTGCTGGGAAAAGGTTTGGGCCCGTAAAATAATTAGTTGCTGGCTCCGGTTCCGAGGTAAAGGAATGCGCCGCTTGCCGAAGCGCTCTACAAAGGCCATGTACTCTGCTAGTTCTAAGCGAGTGCGGGGACTGTAGGTAGGTGGCAGTTGGGTTTCGCGCCGAAATGCCTTTAAAGCTTCGAGATAAAATCCTTGCAAAAAATCTTTGATCAGTTCTACTCGCGCCTGATAGCTAGACTGCACCTGCGGAGGAGTGATGTAGCGATAGACGATCGCGCTGAGGGTACTGTGCAATTCTACTCGCCCGGGCCCGGAGCCTAAATTGTAATAGTGGAGGCATTGTTGCAACCGGTGCTGAGCGAGGCTCTGGGCTGAACCTTCTATATCTCCGGAGGCTTGAATCCGCTGGCTTTCAGTGCATATCCTGTTGACTTCTGCTGCGAGTCGCCCTGCTACATCTTGGCAGTTCTGCTCAGACGCGCGAGTGGACTTTTTGAGTTCGTCTAACAGCAGTTGAAATATGGTTTCCACGCTCTGGCAGATTTCCCGCATGATGGTTTACAGCTAACAATGAAAGTAGCACAGTTAGTAAAAGTATGGATAAATCTTTCCTACCGCTACTTTACCCCGTATTCCCCAGATAAGACAAACTGCAATGCCCTCTTTCTCCTCCTTCGCGCAAACACAGAGGACTGCTTTTTTTATCTGTCTTGGACGCGCCATCCGCCAAAAACTAGGTTTAAACACTTGCCACTGCAACGATGCTTCATCAGAGTGTCGGGTTTGACAAAGCCTTCATGCGGGCCGAAAACGCGACACTGCCGTTGATAGCTTCGGCTTAGTGCTGTGGGGGTCACAGCAGCGCAAGTGTTCCTGAAGGTGAAGCGAACACGCAGTTTCTCCCGGTGGTCTACTAGATGGGACAAAGGGTTGCGTGGCTGTATTTGGTAGAGTCGATCGAGGTGACAGTGGCCAACGGTTTCTCAAATCGGTGATGGATAGCTTGGGATGGATGATTCAGGTGGTTTTACGATCGCAACATCCAAGGCTTTGTTTTACGGAAAAAAAGAGCCTTGGTTGAACAAACTTTTGCTTGGCTCAATTTAGTATCGAGGGTTGAGCAAGGACGATCGGCGATTACAGGCTCCATCACAGGTCATTATATACATCTTCTTGATTCGGTCGATCGCTATTTAACAAACCCCAGATTATCTTTGTTCATGTAAGCCGATTGGAACACTATCAAGGGTTCCATCCTAGAAATATTTATACTTTCGGAGCTAAACCATTAAAGTAATCTTCAGCCACTTTTGCCATAAAGTCTCGACGGCGATCGCCCGTCTGTTTCTTGACAAAATCCTTGAACGTCTATCTAACGATTTGACTAAATATCATTTCTAGCATCCCAATCACACAGATCAGAACCGCTCATGTCCGAAAATCTGTTTCCTAGCCTTGTAGGATAACAGGGTTATATTTAATTGCCAGTTCCTTATGCCTCGTTTAAAGCAGCCCGTACAATTAAGTGTGTGGGATGTTGGTTAACCTCCGGTGGGATGTTGCTTAACTTCCGCAGAAATTCCTTGATTTGTACGGCCTATCAGAGTCCAGCCTTTTTCTCTAGCAGGATTGAGCGGGAAATCACCGGCGGCCCAATCGCTGTGTTCACCAAGCAAAGGTGATCCGGAACAATAAGTTTCATTGCATCTATCTAAGGGTATCTATATTGCGATTACTTGAACCTGAAATGCCGATATTTTACTAAAGTTCGATCGTCTTCGATCGTCCTCTGGGTTGATGTAAGTGGCTGGCGAAATTTGTTCTAATAAATGTAAAGTTAGAGTTGTAGGGAACAATTTTCAATGCGTAAGTTAAACATAGGTCTATCTGACGAGCAACGTGCAGGCGTTATCGAACTATTGAATCACGACCTGGCAGATGCTTATCTGCTGTTAATCAAAACGAAAAAGTATCACTGGGATGTAGTGGGCCCGCAGTTTCGATCGCTCCACCAGTTGTGGGAAGAACACTATCAGGCGTTAACACTAAATATCGATGCTATGGCCGAACGGGTGAGAACTTTAGGTGGCTATCCAATTGGTACTGCTGAGGGTTTTCTGAAGTATGGCTCGATTAAAGAACATATCGGCGATTTGCCTTTAGCGACGGAGATGGTGTCGCGTTTAGTTGACGATCACGAACTGATTATTCGCAATCTCCGCCAACACGTCGAACAGTGCGGCGAAGAGTTTAAGGATGACGGAACCGCAGACTTTTTGACTGGTTTGATGGAACAGCACGAGCAAATGGCTTGGATGTTGCGCTCGTTTATTGAAGGGGAATCCCTGGCGCCAGACGGCCAGCAGCCGCAAGCTCAAACTCCTACAGCTTCTCATGCTTAGAGAGATTAAGTAGAAGGAAGAAGGAAGAAGGAAGAAGTAAGAAGGAAGAATGGAAAATTTAGATTTTTTTATTTAACCCTCTTTCCTGATTCTCGATCGACCAACTAGGCGGAATTAAACGCCCTCTAGCTTCCTCAAAAACCCGGTTTATTCAAAAAACCGGGTTTTTCCATACTGGGTTTATTTAGATTTTAGATTTCCTAAACTGTGGAATCGCATTCTTTCATATACCTGCGACGCCAGTATTCTGTGAACTTTTGTTCGCGTCTCAATCATAGCAAGTGTCGTCCCTTGACTCGATTCTGATGCTTGTTTTAACTCTAACCCTGATCCACTTGGCGGTGGAACTATTATTTTTAATATACTTTCTATTGACAGCACGTACAAATTGTGGCGCAAAAGTGTCATTAATAAATCGTAAGGATTCAGGTCAAAAAAGACTTAAGTATCAAAAGCTGGTAAAATAAACGAATGAAAAAGCCCGCAGCCACCAG
>NZ_JAUBUI010000147.1:0-7341 GCF_036705385.1 Microcoleus sp. B3-A4
CGATCGCTGGCAACTTTTGGGCGAGCGAAACTGTTTCTTTGATTCATAACGGGCGTGCGGCGCCCGTGGAACGCTCTGAAGAGGACTAAAGAGTTTTTCATTCTTATCTCAGCTTTTCAGTCGGTTTCAACCGACTTTCGCTATTAGCCAGGGGTTTCAACCCCTGGCGGTTGTGGCAACACCGCTAGAATGCAAGCAACATAGGAAAAAACCCGGTTTATTCTAATTTTGCGCTAATTTGGGCGGCCGCCCCATTAAACCGGTCATCAAGCGCAAGGCTAAAAACCTCACTGGGGGAATTGTCCGCAAACACCACAATCCGAAGCGGCGAAATGCTACAATTGGCAGCCAAGTATTGGAAAATAATCTGTCTAGAAAATCGGTAAATCCTAACACGATTAAATTCTCTTTTTTGCGCCAGTTGTGATACCGTTTCAATACTCGCAAGTCGCCGATGTCTTCGCCTTTTTGGTGCGCTTGCTGCAAGATTTGGGCGATCGCCCCTGCATCTCGAATGCCCATATTTAATCCCTGGCCGCCGACGGGATGGCAGCAGTGGGCCGCGTCGCCAATTAGTGCTAATCTGGGCAAAACGTAGCGATCGCTCTGCATTAACTGCACCGGAAACAAAAAGCGATCGCTCTCCAATTCCAAACGCCCCAAAAGCCCGCCCGTGCGCTGTTCCAACAAAGTCAAAAACTCTGTTTCATCCATTTGTTGCAAAGCTTTTGCTTCCGCGTGCGGTGCTGTCCAAACTACTTGACAGCGGTTCCCAGGTAATGGTAAAACTCCCATCGGGCCGCTCGGCCAAAAGCGCTCAAAAGCGATATCATTGTGCGGTTTTTCTGCTTTAATAGTGATAGCAACGCAGGATTGCCAGTATTTCCAGCCGCGAGTGCTGATGTTTGCTTCGGTGCGGATGCGCGATCGCGAACCGTCGGCGGCGACTAATAATTTGGTGCGAATAGTCCGAGTTTCGCCGTTTTGTTTGACTTCTATTTCCGCGCAATCGGTTAAATATTTTACCTCGACTACTTCCGCCGGACAAACCCAACTAAAATTCGGGTTTTTTGCCAAAGATTCTTGCAAAGCTGACAGCATGACTCGGTGCTCGCCAACATAACCTAAAGCTGCTTTTGGTACGGGCAATTTGCCAGTATTTCCCAAATCCGGGCGGTGGAATTCGACGACACCGGGATAGTCGCCGTCGCAGAGGCTAATTTGCTCGAAGGTGGTGATTTGCGGCAAGATTTGCTGCCACACGCCGATACCTTCTAAGATCATTCCTGATAGCAGGGTGATTGCATAGGCTTGTTTTTTGGCTGCGGCGGCGGCGGGGAGTTGGGTTTCAATTATAGCGATTTTCAATCCAGAATCTTTTAAGGCGCTGGCTAAGGTGGCCCCGACTATGCCGCCTCCGACGATGGCTATGTCAAAGTCGAGTGTCGGTGTTTGCGTGGAGGCTGTTGTTGCAGAAAGTTGGTTTACAGGCATTTTCAAGGGATTTTGTCAAAGTTAATTGGATTGTTACTTTGTTATTGTAAAGAATTATTTCGATTTAGGGCGATCGAGAAGAGGAGACTATCGGCATTCGTGAAAATCAAGGTTTTCAGACTACGAGATCCAAATGCAAGTCTTGGATGCACTCGCTACCTCAGAAACCCGGTTTCTCCCTATATTTCTCGTCACTAAACGCAAAACTCGTAGAAACCCGGTTTCTAGCCCCTCCCGATGGATCAGCCCTGAAACTAATGACTAATGACTAATGACTAATGACTAATGACTAATGACTAATGACTAATGACCATTTCCTTTGTGTTTTCGGCAGCCAGCGCTGATACTTTTTGGGAAATGGGAATTTCTATGACAAACTCTGCACCTTCGCCGGGCGCGGAAATACACTGCAATTTGCCTCGGTGTTTTTCAACTATAATCTGATAGCTGATTGACAGCCCCAAGCCTGTGCCTTTGCCCACTGGTTTAGTAGTAAAAAATGGGTCGAATAACTTGTGAATAACTTCTTGATTGATTCCCCTTCCGTTGTCGGAAATACGAATTTTTACTGTGTCTGAATTGGCACTGGTGTTAATCCGAATTGTGTTGTGGTGAGAATATATTTCTTTTGAAGAATGAGTGCTGTTGTACTCTTCGAGGGCGTCGATCGCATTTCCTAAAAGATTCATAAATACTTGATTGAGCTGACCTACATAGCACTCGACTGGGGGAAAATTGCCGTATTCTTTGATAATCTCAATCGCGGGACGAAGTACATTAGCTTTGATCCGGTGCTGCAAAATTAGCAAAGTGCTTTCGATTCCTTCGTGAATGTCTACTAGCTTCATCTGCGATTCGTCGAGTCTGGAAAAGTTGCGTAAGGATACAACTAAGTCGCGGATGCGATCGGCTCCAACTTTCATTGATTCCAAAATCTTCGTAAAGTCTTCCATTAAGAAATCGATTTCAATATCTTCGGCTGCTTCTACAATTTCCGGGACGGGATTTGGGTATTTTTCCTGGTAAAGGTGGAGCAAACCGAGCAAGTCTGTGGCGTATTGGGTGGCGTGGGTGATGTTGCCGTAGATAAAGTTAATCGGATTGTTAATTTCGTGGGCGACGCCGGCGACTAGCTGCCCGAGAGAAGAGATTTTTTCGGTTTGGATTAGTTGAGTTTGAGTTTGGTGCAACTCGCGGACAGCTTTTTCGAGCTCGGCTGCTTGTACTCGATACTGTCCCTCGGACTGCTTGAGTGCTTCCAAAACTTCCACCCGATCGCTAATATCGGTGTGAGTTCCCACCCACTCGCGAACGCTGCCGTCGGCGGCCAAAATGGGGACGCCCCGCACCCAGAAGTGTCTGTAGCTGCCGTCTGCGGCCCGCAAGCGGTGCTCGATTTCATAGAGACTTTTTGTTTCTAGGGCCCGAATCCAAGCTTGTATAGTGCGATCGCGGTCTTCAGGGTGCACTGCTTCTATCCAGTTGTCGTTGTCTCCAAAACTCAAGCCCGTATAAGCTATCCAATCAGGCTGAGGTCTCTCGGCGATTCCGTTAGCGTCTGTCATCCAAACCATCTGTGCGGTGGCCATTGCCAGCGATCGGTATCTTTCCTCGCTCAGACGCACAAATTCATCGGCTTCTCGGCTGGCTGTCACGTCGCGCAAAATTGCTGTGAATATGATTTCGCCTGCAACTTCAAGTTTGGAAATAGAAGCTTCGGCGGGAAATTCCGTACCGTCTCGGCGGCGGGCAAAAATTTCTTTGCGGCTGCCCATTTTTCGGGCTTGTTTAACGCCACCGCCGAAATTACTGACGAGGTGGCTGTGAGGGGCGACAAAAGCTTCGGGCAACAGCAGGCTCAGGGATTGCCCGATCGCCTCAGCAGCAGTCCACCCGAAAATCCGTTCTGCACCTTGGTTGAACAGGATAATTTTTTGCTCAGCATCCACGGAAATAATCGCGTCGTCGGCAATTTCTACAATGCCGGCGAAACGAGCTTGAGACACTTGCAGCGCTTTTTCAGCTTCTTTGCGATCGCTAATGTCGCGGGCGATAGTTGAAATGTATGTGAGTTTGTCGTCCGGCCCGGAGTGGGAGATGATGACTTGGCTGACGGGAATTTCGACCCCCGATGCTGACACGAAGGCTGTTTCTCCACTCCAAAAGCCCTCGGAAACAGCGGTGGCGATCGCTTGATTCAAACTGCTCCGGCCTGACGCTGGCGTGAATTCTGTAACTTGTAGGTTGGATATATCTTCGTTTTCGTCTATACCCACCATTTTTCTGCCTGCATTGTTGATGTAAACGGGGCGTCCTTCGAGGTCGCAGATACCTACAAAATCCGGGGTTGCTTCCAGAATTGCTGCCAGACTTCTGTTGGCGATTTCGGCTTTTTTGCTTTCAGTAATATCCCGCGCGATGGTAACTATACCGCTGATCTTTCCTAACCCGTCCCGGTAAGCACTTTTTGTAGAAAGAAATGTCCTCAAATTTCCTTTGACTGGCAGTTCTTCTTCGATCGCTTGCGTTGTTCCCGTTGTCATAATTGGGCGATCAGTTTTTCTAATTTTGTCGGCAATTTCTGGGTGAAATAACTCGCTGTCATCTCTGCCGATAATGTCGTCTACAGACTTGCCAATTATACTTGCTCCTGCAGCATTGAGCATCAGGTAACAGCCCTGAATATCTTTGACAAATAGGGCCGCAGGCGTACTGTTGATTACTGCCAGCAAAAGGTTGTAGCTTTTTTGAAGCGCCTGCTTGGTTGTTTTAGTGTCGAAAATTTGATCCTGCAATTGCTCATTGGCGAGTTGCAGTTGAATAGTCCGTTTCTCAACTTGATTTTCTAAGTCTAATTTAGCTTTCCTCAGTCCCAGTTCCGCTCGATAGCGCTTCCGGTCTGCGCTGCAAAGAGTTTTGGCATTCTGCCAAATCAGAACTGTAAAAATAATCACGTTCAATACGCTCAACAGCGATATTCCTACCTCCGGCGTGTAGGCTTGTAACCGCTCTCCCGAGAGGATTAAATAACCCACTAAAGGCGGGATAATGATTGCCCGTGGTAACAAGCGCCTCGCCATGATGCCGCCCGCACGATCGCTCGCCATTACTGCTATCAATCCTCGCTCTGGGCTGGCAAATAAAATGCCGACGCTCAGCAACATAAATGCTGCGGACGTGTGCAAAGCCATTCCTGTATTATCGCCAATTTGGTAAAATAAAGTTTTGTCGTAGAGGTAGCCTATCAAACCCATAAATGCAATTAAAAATGCAGAACAGCTTAAAATTTGAATCCGCAGGTATTTAGGCCGACGTTCTGACAGCAGCAGCAGCGCTGTTCCCAGCAATAAAAAAGCACCAGCAGTATTCGGCGCCATGCGTCCTGGTGTTCCGGTGATTGTCAAGGTGTAACTTTCTTTAAATAGCAGTTTGTCGATGCCTAAGTCTAAATTAAAGCTATATTGAACAAGGGTTAATAGGCTAATTAATATAATTAAAAATGAGCATCCCAAAACTAAATTTTTGTATTTTTTTTGAGACTTTCTTGCTGTTAATTTGGCGCGCCGGATCTGTTGGATGAATAGAGAAAACCCGCCCAAAATAAAGCAGACCGCAGTATTGGCTTTCATGGTCACGAGTCCGGGCAGAATGCTTTTTAAGAGTTGCAGATCGAATATCCAACCCAAAATGACTGTACAGCCGATCGCCATTACTGCAATACTCGCTTTTTTGGAAAAAGACTGGACAGCAGCCATTCGGGTTGAGGGCCTTTGCAGTTGTTGTGTTCGTTCAAAAACTTCCAATTTCTCGCTCCCTCTAATTATTTGGTTTCTACGTATTTAAGGTAACAATAAACACTCTAGTGATATTGTTGCCCGCTATACAAAGCTGCTTAAGATTTTCTCAAAGCTGGCTAGCATAAAATATGAATTATTTTATCTAACTTTAGAGAGATAGTCAAATGAAGGTTGAAGACTCTTCTGTAGAAGGCATCCGGCAGAATTATATAATTTTTATTGGTAGCAAATTAAAAAAAAATTCCTTGTTCCTTGTTCCTTGTCCCTGCGATCTCGGAAATTGGCGCCCGATCCATCGGCAAGACCGAGTGTTTTTACTCAGTACATGGAGGGATAATGGTAGCGGATGAATCTCTCGGCAACAAGATCTCTCGCATTGTAAACCGGGTGCTGCGGGTGTGGGAAATGCGATCGGCAGAACAGATAAGACTCGGCGGTTGAAACCGCTACTACAAAAACAAAGTCCGCCTGCGCGGACTAAAGAGGGGATATTAAAGTCGGATTTGGTAGCTGTCAACTGTCAACTGTCAACTGACAACTGGCAACAGTCAACTAACTCCCAAATTTTGAAGTGCTTCCAAAGCTTCGGTTGCTGAGGGGTAACGCTGGGGGAAAGCGTAGAGTACCATCTTGTCTAAAACGCGAGCCAACTCCGGGGTGACAGTTGCATTTTTCTGCCAGATGAGATTCCCTAAATTATCAACTCTGAGTTGTTTCGGGCGCATTCCTGTCAAGGCTTGAATCCCGATGAGCCCGACAGCATAGATGTCGCTGCACAATTTCGGGGAACCGATGGCTTGTTCGGGAGGAATATAATCTTGCTGAGTCCCACCGCGCGATTTCGTTTGACCGATGCTGTTTTGTGAAGTGTTGATTTCTTTAACGGCCCCAAAGTCAATTAATACAATCTTGCCATCTGATGTCCGCCTGATTAAGTTTTGAGGGTGAACGTCGCGGTGAATTACATCTTGTTTGTGAACAAAAACAAGCACTTCCAAGATATCTTTCAACAAATCAATAACCTGATGTTCTTCCCAAGGTTGACCTTCGATTAGTTCTTGATACAGCGGTTGCCCTTCGATGAATTGATAGACTAAATAAAAATACCCATCTTCTTCAAAGCGAGCTAACAATTCTGGTATCCGATCGTGTTGGCCCAATCGATATAAAACCCGCGTTTCTCGATCGAATAGGTGGCAGGTTCTCTCAGACTGGCTTTTCAGGCGCTTGACGAGGCACAAAGGTCGATCGGGCAAATTTTCATCTTCAGCCAGATAGGTATCGCTGTACTCGGTGCTGACCAAATGTTCTCTGATTCGGTAACGCATTCGCAGCAGCTTTTGCAATATCGGATCGACAGAATTAGCTGGCTGTGTGCCTTTTTGTACAGATCTCATGATACAGTCCCAAAGATTTGCTCCGACTACTCTTTCTTCTTCGCCAAGAATTCCTGCTTGTCTCAGTACCTTGGTGAGATATTTCCACAAGTTGTAGCCGACATACCGCCCCAGGTAGCCCACTGTATACCCGCGGGCGATCGGATCGTTTTGCTGAATTTCTTGGTAAGTCAAACCCCCTACAACGCCTCGAATTATCGACTGTTGCAACCGACTTAGGTGTTTTTCCGTTTGTTCGTATACCAGATTGTCCAAAAAAATTATTGCTTCTTCTACCGTCATAGCTTCATATTTTAAGTGATTTGTACAGGAGCCACGCATTTTTATATCCCTAGATTTCTGTTATATATGATTTATCTTAAATTTGCTAGATTGTCTATTTATTGAAATATATTTTTACCAATATGACTTTTATGACTTTATGTTATGAATTTTATGAATTGACGTTTTAAGTAGTTACTGCTACTATCTCAACTACAACTTTTAACTAGAGAGTACATTGCCAAATTAGGGTCTCGCAAATTCGACTGTACAACTCCAAACATCAGAAACGACTGTTGTCAATTAATAGGTAAATTGTAAGGATTCAGGTCTTTGATTGGGGAACAAGAGAAGGCATGAAAAAGCCACAAGAATGGGCAGATATAGCATCA
>NZ_JAUBUI010000028.1:0-72938 GCF_036705385.1 Microcoleus sp. B3-A4
ATAGCTTGTTCGATGGCACTTGCTGGAATTGCTATCTCTATGGCTTTGAATATCTCCTTACTTGGGATTTTGGGAGAGACTAATGAGAATTCTTTGAGATGCACGCTAACTTGCTCTCCTTTTGTAGACACCCTACCTAATTTACCACCGTTTGAGCCTTAACTGAACTGTATTGAATTAGAATCAGTGGGCCTCCGTTAGGAAGGCCACCAGCAACTATTAGTAAAGAAACAAAAAAGCAAGCCAGGGAAGATGAGAGGATTCGTCAGGCAATTGAGGGTAAATTTGGACAAGGAAAAAGAAGATTTAGCTTGAATCGAGTAATGGCTAAACGTGATCGTACTTCTGGTACAGCCATTGCTATTATTTTTTTAGTAATGAACCTTTCTACCTGGTTAAGACGGGTTTTTTGTGTATTTTTATGTCACAAACCGAAAATCACACCTGTTTATGGGTCAGTCATTATCAAAAGCTATAACTGGGCAAGTTATAGAAAACAAAAAATTATGTGTCGCCGAGCTTGAATCATCCATCAATTCCGATCGCGATTTTTTTTAACTTATTCAGCAAACCCTAAGTAGATTCAGACTTGGGCGCGGGCGAGAAACCGGGAATATTCCTCGATTTCTCGCCACCCAATCCAGATTTTTTTAATAGTCTTTTGTCAAGAGGCTTTTTTTAACCGCAGATGTCAGGGAATGAACCGGGATACACGCGGATTTAGGCTTACTCATCCAGGGGTAAAGTTGGCCCGGCTGGGGGCAAAACTTGGCGGTGAACGCTTACTTTGTGGCTTTCCCGCTGAGTTTGCATTTCGACGGCGATCGCCTCAAATTCGACTTCCATGCAGCCGTAGGGAATCTCTAACTCGACACTTGCTCGGACTTTTCCCAACCCGTTAGATTGAAATTCGGTAATCCAACGCGGCCCGTCGAGAATCAGGTAGGTTTGTCGATCGTACACCCAAACTTTCACATAAATCCGGGGCATTAATTCCGGCAGTTGCACTTGCACTTTTACGGGGCCGCCGGCGAGGATTTCGGCCCGCGGCAATTCCAAAATCGGCATCGGTACTAATTCGTCTTCTGGCAAAACGTAGGGAGTCGGGGGAGTTACTTCTTCTGCGACAGTTGCGGTTTTTTTAGCAACTTTTTTCGGTTGCGGGGGTTCGTCAAAAACCACAAATTCTCTGGCTTCCGGGCTAGTGGATTTGGGGTCGGAAATTGTTTGGCTGGTTTCGGGTTGCTGCTGGGTTGCGCTGCTTTCTTCCACAACAGCAATAGCATCGCTGCTATTTGCGGTGGCTTTTGGAGTGGGCGACAGGGTGGTTGCTTTGAGCCATTCCGGGGATTCGCCGTTGCTGGCTAAGGAACTCAGTCGCGACCAAAATCGACTTTCGACGTTTAAGGTTTGAAATGCCTTTTTTGTGGGTGCTGGCTGGGTTTCTGGGGCTGTTTTTTCTAATTCGGGGCTGTTTTCTGGTTTTTGGTCGATCGCTCCGATTTCCGCTGTTTTAGGGGAAGTTGGGATGTCTGAGGGTTTGGTTTGTGGGTCGATCGACTCTGCGGCAGTTCGAGGCGAATTGGAGATTTCCGACAGCAATTGCGATCGGCTGCTGTCGGGCAGTTTGTTACCGAATGCGGGCAGTTCTAGGCCGCCTCCACTTGGGGTGTGACGCGAAGCCAGTAGAGGGGGTAAGGCTTCAGTGGTTGGGACTTCGGCGGGGGATGGAGGGTCTAAGGATTTTTCTACTAACTTGAGGAAGGATATATTTTTGGTGCTTCCAGACGGTTTTGAGGCAGTTGGGGAGGGTTCGGCTTGATGCTTTTCTTCGATGAAATTGTCTTTAATTTCCTGTAGAAGGTGCTCTAAACGGGCTGTAATTGTGAATAGTTTGGTGGCTAGGGTGACGCCGCCGCTGCTGAGAACTGCTTCTCCTAAAATTAGGCGGCTTTTGCACTCGGTTGGAATGTAGGTGACGCAGGCAAAGAGGCAGGGGGGAACTTGTTCTGGCATCGGCTGCTGGATTTCTGCGAGAATTTTTGAGGTTTGGGGGTCGCGCAGGTAAATTTGCAGTTGTGCTGAACCGATGAGTTGTTTGAGTTCTAGTGCTTCGGATTCGGGGATGAGAGTTGCTGTTTTTCGGTTTTTTTGGGGGGGCTGGGGAAGGTCGATTTTGCCGGAAATGATTAAGGGGCGACCGAGTTGGGTGACGAAGGTTTCTCGATCGAGGACGAGTTCGAGTTGGACGCCCGGTTTGGGTTCGGGGGTTTGGGGAATGGGGAATTGGTAGATTTTGGTCTGCGGCGGTGCTGAATTGGCTGCAGGGATTTGTGGGGCTGCGCGATCGACCAGTGCAGGGATTTGTGGGGCTGGGCGATCGACCGGTGCTGCGATTTGTGGGGCTGGGCGATCGACTGGTGCTGCAATTTGTGGGGCTGGAGGGGAAGTTGCGGGTTCGGTTTGGTCGATCGGCGGTAGGGGTTCGGAGGTTTCCGATTCTGCGGGCAATACTTCCAACTGAACGCCGTACTGCCAAGGTTTTAGTGGTGTTGCTTTGGGATCTGGCAAGCAGGAGAGTTCCCACAGTCCCGGTTTGAGCCTGGTGTAGGGAATGATCACGACTAATCCTTCGGGGTTGGTGCGGGCCGATCTGCTTTGGACTTTCCGCTGCGCCCCTGGGTCGAAGGAAGTATGGGTAACGCGAATTTCGATGTCGGTGTTGGGGTGCTGAATGCGAGCAACAACACGGTATTTACCTTCTAGAATTTCCACGTCGGAGGTTTCTAGGGGCAACCAGGCGCGATCGCCTTCTTTCTGTAGCAAAAATTCTAATTTTTTCATCTTTCTTTCCCCTTGAAGGCTCCCGCTTGATTCGTCACAGGTTGGTGGTGGTTGGTTGAGCGACAGCTACAGATATTAAATTACTTTATGTTTTATAGCCTATCACCACTGTCGGTCAAGAGGCCCACTTACCAAGGACTGCCGATAATGCTGAAAGCTGCCCAATAATACGGATGGGATAAATCTTTGCTGTCGAGTTTGGGGATGGACGGGGGCAAGGGAGTTTCACCCCGGGAACTTCGCAGTTGACCGCGTTCGATCGTCACTTTGCCTTCGATCTCGGCAATTTGTGCTTGCCTGAGAGCTTCAGCTTTAATGATTGGAGGGTCGTTTGGCCTGCTGATTTTTAACTGCTGGTAAAACTCTGTCATCAGGGCGAGAGTCCCCGCATCGCTGACGTACCACAGACTCGCGAGGGCTGATTTTGCTCCCGATTGCAGTGCTAAACCGGCAAATCCGAATTCTGCTTCTTTGTCTCCCAAGGCGGTTCTACAGGCGCTTAATACTAACAGTTCGAGGGGCGGATTGTTCCATTTTAATTCTCTCATTTGATCGAGGCGCAGTTGGGTGTCCCAAAATTGAATGTAGGAGTTATTTGGGGTTCCGGGGCGGAATTCGGCGTGGGTGGCAATGTGGATGATTCCGTATCTTTGTTGCAGTCGCTGGGATTGCAAGTTTACTATGGTGAAATCTTCGTTGAGAAAGGATTGACCGGGCCACTGTCGGGCGATCGCGCCGAGTTCTAATGGAACTGCTGGTAGCGGTTCTTTGTTTGCCGTTTCTGCGAAATCTGATGCTCCCATTCCTAGGACTTGCACGTTTCTGAGGTCGGCGTAATTGATGTCTATGAGGTTGAAGGCGGGGATGCGGGCGAGGCTGTATTTTTGGATTAAAAATTGCTGTCCGTCGTGCATTGCTGCTAAGGGTACGGTTCGTAAACCTGCGCCGGCGCAGAACAGCAAGGTTTCAATTTTTGCTGTTTGCAAATCTGTTTCTAGGGGCGCAACTATCCATTTGTAGAGTTGTTGGGCTGGTTCTAGATAGCTGGTGGTGTTGAGTTTTAGGGGATTGGTGATTTCGCTCCCCAATTCTTGGACTACTGAGAGGAGTTTCTCTTGTTTGGCTTCCGGGATGCTGCGGAGAATGGGCGGGCGATCGGGTAATATTAAGATTAATTCTAGTTGGTCGGTGCGCGGGATAGCGTAAATTAAAGCAGGTTTTTTCTTTGTTTGAACTGCTAGGCGGGAGAGAGTTTTTGATATTGCTTCGGCGGTTTCCCCACGGGTGTCAAAGTCTTGTTCAAAGTATTTTTGATAGTCTCCTTCCCAGGTTTCTTCGATTCTGGTGACGGCTTCGGTGAGGTTTCCCCGATCGAGCAAATTTCTCATTTCTTGCCCGTTAAGCCCGCCCTGGCCTGTGTTTTGGGCAATTGTAGCGAGGTTCGCGGTACTCCAGCAGAAAAATATTGCTATCAAACAGTAAAAAATAGCTTTTTTAATTTTTTTCTGAGTAGTGTGTTTTTGCCGTTGCTGCTGGGATTGGTAGTGCATGATTTTGGGGCGGTTAAGGGCGCCGTTGGCGGCAGCAGTTGGCAAAAATTTGGATGTAGCTGGGAATTTTGACTGTGCTGGCGATCGCGACACGAGCATAGCATTCAAGGCCAACCGCAAATATCTACCCTAGGGTGTGGACAGCAGCAGCAACAAAGTCTCCGCACCAAGAAATTCGCGATTTATGTAAAAGTTTGCAAATTATGCAGGGGTTTTGCATAAACAGGACTTACGCAAAAATCCGGTTTGTTCAAGTAAGTCCTGTTTTTTCCATAGCAGCCAGGTAGATTTAATCGGCATTACCTATACGGGCGTCTTTTATTTTTTGCGACACATACCCATTTTTCAGTTTTAATAGGGTTTTGTCTTGGTATTAAGTGAGGAATACCCTGAATCGAGCGCCGATATATTGAGTTACCTCAGTAGATATATTCTCTGTATTTAGTTATTTTAAAATAGTTAGGTTTTTTCGCGCCAACTTAGTTAAACATCGAGTGCTTAATTATTTTGCCTCGGATATCTGCGAGGTTATTTCGTACACTTCGCCGAAACTGCCTTTTGCCTAAGATTTTGCCTGAAAACCTCCTAATTTTTTAACATCATTGGCGGCGGATGCCAAGAGTTGAGCAACATAAATAAAAACACCTAATTATTTAGAGGATTTTACGCTATGGGGTCGATCGCTTTTTCCTTGTTGATTCTTCCTTCTCTCCTAGATAACTGAAGCCTGCTTCCTTCCGCTATACATTGTGTGCGATCGAACTTGACACGATCGCGATCCGATTGGGGGATGTGTCTTAGTATTTCTTCACATATCCTGATTTCGGTCTATGATATATGCCTTATGGCGTATTTGTGTTTAAAGCCCGTTACCGCGTACCGCTGATGAGTCAATCAACCAATTCACCGCTATCCCAACCAGTTTCTCGAAGAACCGCCCTCAAATTCCTCGGAGTCGGTGCCGCAGGCGGGCTGCTGGGCTACTCTCGATTTTCCAAGCCAGAACCCACCATTTTTGTGCAAGATTCTCTTGACTTGCCGCGAATGCTGAATAACCGCAAAACCGTTGCAGTTGTAGGGGCAGGCTTGGCCGGGCTCGCCTGTGCTTACGAACTCTCCCAGCGGGGTTTCGCGGTAACATTGCTCGACAAATCGCCCCAACTCGGCGGCAAAATTGCTAGTTGGCCGATTCAAGTCGGGAACGAAACTTTTATGATGGAACACGGTTTCCACGGTTTTTTTCCGCAATACTACAACCTCAAAAGTGTCGTTGAAGAACTAGAAATTACTGATAACTTTGTATCTTTAGAATCCTACGCCGTTCTGTTTCGAGACGGCAAATACAAACCCGAAGTTTTCCGTCCCAACCATTCAGCTTTTCCCTGGAATATAGTTGATTTGGGGATATCTTCTCCCAATCGGCTCAAGTGGGGAATCAATCTGACACAACCCGCTCACTGGCAAGTATTTCGGGAAATCGGCGGTTTTCAAACTGAAAAAACTTTCGATCGCCTCGACAATATATCAGTTGCCGACTGGGTAAAAGGTGAATTTCCGCGCGGGCTTTATGACTTGTATTTTCTGCCTTTTGCCAAGTCCAGCCTCAACGCTCCAGACGAATTGAGCGCGGGAGAATTAATGCAATTTTTCCACTTTTACTTTTTCGGAAATCCAGAGGGTTTGGCCTTCAACGGCACGCGGCAAGATATGGGAACGAGTTTGGTGCAGCCTATTGCCAGAGCCATTGAAAGTAAAGGCGGCAAAGTATTGACAGATGTCGCAGTCAGTGAGATTCGCTGGGAAAACGGCAAGATTGATTCTCTGAGTTATCAGTCTGGAGACGTGCAAAGTAAAATACCTTTTTGGGTGAAGCGAAACAGGCTGTTAACTGACAGCAACTCTACCGAATATTTCGGCGCTGGGGACAGCGTATTTGCTGCGGCACCGTCGGGAAAAGAGGCAATTTCTCTGAGCTGCACTCACCAAGGCTGCACAGTTCAGAAACAGAACGACGGTCAATTTCACTGTCCTTGTCACGGGGCCGTTTTTGATGCCGAAGGGCGAGTTGTGAGCGGGCCTGCTCAGCGGGATTTGCCTCGATTTAAGGTAGTAGATGAAAAAGCAGATGAAATACAGTTAGCAGCAGCGGTTAACCAATCGCAGCCGCAAAAATTGGGAGAAACATTGAAGGCTGATTACTATGTTTTGGCGGCAGATGTTCCGGGGATGCAGCATTTGTTTAGTTTAGCGAGCGGTGAGGTGAATCCGCAGGTGCAGAGCCGGATCGAGAGTTTGAAAATAGCCGATCCGTTTGCGGTGGGTCGTTTTTGGTTCGATCGCGAATTTTCATGGGAACACAGCAATTTCAGCTCGCTTTCCGGCTACAAACTGACTGACAGCATTACGCTTTACCACCGAATTCAGGATCAGTTCATCGAGTGGAATCAGAAAACTGGCGGTAGTGTAGTGGAACTGCACGCTTATTGTTACAAGGAAAAGGAATTTCCGAACCAGGAAGTTTTACTGGCTACTTTTGAGCAAGAATTGTACGAAATTGTACCGGAATTAAAAGAGGCAAATATGCTGCACCGGGAATTGGTAAATCAAAAGAATTTCTCTGGATATCCGCCCGGTAGTTATGCGGAACGCCCGGAGACTTGCTGCGCTGTTCCCAATCTTTTGTTTGCAGGAGATTGGGTAAAAATGCCGTTTCCTTGCGGTTTAATGGAAAGGGCAGTTAGCAGCGGTTTGTTGGCAGCTAATGCTATTTTATATCAGGAGGGTTTGCAGAGGCGATCGCTCTTGACGGTGAATCCCGAAGGCGTGTTAAAAATCTAAGGTTTGCAGCAGGGGCGGGTTTTATAAATCGTCAATTATTGGCTGCTATCCTCGGTGAAACCCGCCCCCTGTCATACCATTTTAGATTTTAGATTTGAAGAAATGGGAATCACTGATTCAAGAAGGGTTTGGAGGTTTCCTACAGTTGCATTCTTTTTTTAAGATGAGTTACGGTTTGTGGGTGTGGTTTCCCTAACGAGAAAAGGCAGAGCTTGCGAACAAAAAAAATATCTGCGTTGAGGGGGGTGGATATACGGTTAAAATATTATTGAATGAGTATAAAGCAATAATAGATGCTGAATAGTAACTGCAAAATTCGCAATAAATCTGTAATGTTTGATGCTTTTGCAACAGAATACGATTTCGCTGCCACCTTGCAAAACCAGAACGATTTCTTTACTAACAACCTATCGGCCAGCAAAGGTGCAGCATTAGATATTGGCTGCGGTTCGGGAATTCTTGCTTTTGAATTAGCCCAGTATTACGAGAATGTTGTCGCCGTAGATGTGTCAGCAAAAATGCTGGACATCGCCCGTCAAAAACGCTCAGCCCCCAATATCGAATACATCCAAATGGATGCCAGTCAATTAGCGCTCGATCGCCAATTTGATTTAATAGTTAGTGCTGCTACTTTTCACCACCTGCCCAACCTACCCGCCGCCCTCGATGCCATAAAAAAAATGTTAAATCCCCACGGAAAAATCGTTTTTTTAGATAATATTTCGGAAGTCGAAACACCTGCTACAGTAGGCTACATATTAGGTGCAGCCAGAGATTTTATGCCCGACTGTTCCACCTACGGAGTTCGCAAGGCTTTAAGATTATTAAAATTTCGATTGTCTCCGGGGTGGTTGAAGCATTTAGCTAACGATAGGTATTTGTCAGAACGGAGATTTAGAAGAATTTACAGTCGTTGCTTTCCGGGCTGTTATTTTGTAAAATTGGGTTGTTTTATGGGCGTAATTTGGGAACATTTGTAATGCAAAACAACGCGATAAAATCGGTATCTGCAAGGGGAGAAAAAACTCACATCCGCCAGTTGGGCATTAATCTCGATCGCTGGTATGCCATCGCCCGCAGCACCGAGGTGCAAACTCAGCCGCTAGCTGCGAAAATCTGGAATCGGGCGATCGTACTTTTTCGCGATAGTGCAGGCAAAATCAACGCTTTAGAAGATAGATGTCCGCACCGACAAGTTAAACTCAGCCACGGTCAAGTTAAAGGCGATTTAATCGAATGTGCTTACCACGGATGGCGGTTAAATGCAAGCGGAGAATGCGCCGAAGTCGATTATTTAGCAGAAAACCAAAAGCTACCTAACTGCAAAATTCGCTCCTATCCAGTCCAGGAAAAAAACGGTTTTATCTGGCTGTTTCCCGGCGAAGAAATGCAAGCAGAAAAAATAGATTTACTGGATTTGCCCGAGTGGGAACATCTCAATTATATTGCCACAGTTTCAGTCATCGACTGTCAGGCACACTATTCATTTTTAATTGAAAACTTGATGGATATGTACCACGGACACTTGCACGATGATTGGCAAGCTTGGGCAAATCCGGTGTTAGATACTATAGAAGAAAACAAGCATCAAGTAACTGCTCGCTATCAGGCACAAAGTTATTACAAAATAGATAAAATCTGGTCGATTTCTCAGTTGTTTTTTAAGTCTTTGCGCCGACTGCACCCGGAACCGCTGGAGGTGAGTTATGTTTACCCGCATTGGGTTTCAACTTTGGGGAGCGACTTTAAGATTTACTGCTTGGTTTGTCCGGTCAGCGAGAGAGCAACTCGGGCTTATTTAATTCACTTTACCTCATTAAATGCGTTTTGGCGGCTGCACAAATTGCCTGTTTGGTTTCGCAGGTTTATCAAAGATAGTTGTTTCGGTGCGGCTCAAAAGTTATTAGATGGTTTGGTGCGGCAGGATGTGTTAATGATTGAAGAAGAACAACAAGCTTTTTTGCAGAATTCAGAAAGAAAAAATTATGAATTAAATCGGGCTTTAGCCAGCGTGCAAAAGTTGATGAGAAGTCAGGCAGAAAATGGATAATTCAGTCACAGATTTAAGCCTACAGCGGGACGAATGAAACCCGCCTGCACAGCCTAAGTTGAGAGCTCGCCTTTCCAAGCTTGAGCATGGTATTCTAGCAACAGGGAAAATTGACTTTCGGGAAGCAATTACCAACCACACCTAACACAGGAACCAAGCATGAACCGTGTCAGCATCAAGGGTGAGGAACACCCCATTAAGAAAATCTTTAGCGATGACTTTGTGTTCACCATTCCCCTCTACCAGCGTCCCTATGCTTGGACAAAGGAGGAAGCTGGGGAACTGCTGGAAGACCTGCTAACATTCTTGGGAGAAGGTAACGAGACGATTGATGAACTCAACCCCTACTTTCTAGGCAGCATTGTTTTGATTAAATCGGAGCAACCAGCCGCTGAAATTGTAGATGGTCAGCAACGTCTAACCACCCTCACCATACTACTAGCTGCTCTCAGGGCATCATTGCCAAAAGAACACGCCAATGACTTGACGACTTTTCTATACCAAAAAGGCAGTTTAATTGCGGGTACTCCTAATCGTTACCGTCTGACTTTGCGCGAGCGAGATGCAGACTTTTTCAAGGCATATATTCAAAATGAAGGTGGTATTGACAAGCTCAAAGAATTGAACAGTGCTGAGCTGATGGATAGTCAGAAGCTGATTCAAGAAAATGCACATTTATTCTTGCAACGTTTGCAGGCGATAGGCGAACAGTGCTGTATACGCCTTGCCCAGTTCATCATTACTCAGTGCTTCTTGGTAGTGGTTTCTACGCCTGACTTTGACTCTGCATATCGGATATTTTCTGTGTTGAACAATAGGGGATTGGATCTCTCTCTAACTGATATCTTGAAAGCTGACATTATCGGAAAAATACCGGAAAGCCAACAAGAAAAATATACTAAAAAGTGGGAAAATATTGAGGAGGAGCTGGGACGCGACTTATTCAAAGATTTGTTTTCTCATATTCGCATGATTAAGGAAAAGAAAAAACTCAACAAGAGCGTCCTTAAAGATTTTCAGGAAAACATCAATCCTGCGGCTGGGCCTCAGCAATTCATTGATGAAATTTTAGATCCGTATGCTAAGGCTTTTTCGGAAATTCAGAACTTAAGGTATGAAAGCGTTTGGCGTGCAGAAGAAATAAATCAACTCTTTAAATATTTAGACAGAATTGATAATTTCGACTGGATACCGCCTGCCATTTTTTACCTATCGCGCAACCGTAATAACCCTGATAATTTGGTGCGTTTCTTTATAGATTTAGACCGCCTAGCCGCAGGTTTAATGATTGTCCGCGCCAATATCAATGAGCGCATTGAACGTTACAGCAAATTGCTTACTGCTATTGAGCAAGAGGAAGATTTATTCAATTCCAATTCACCGCTCCAGTTTACTCCTGAAGAGTCAAACAATATCCTTAGAGTCCTCGATAGTGACCTTTACCTAATTCAAAAAATTCGTCGTTATGTTTTGCTGCGCTTAGATGCTGCTCTGTCAGAAGGTGAAGCATCTTACAACTTCTCCAACATTACTGTCGAGCACGTACTTCCCCAAAATCCAGGGCCTAATAGTGAGTGGATGAAGTCGTTTCCTAGTCAGCAAGAGCGCGATCAATATGTGCATCGTCTTGGCAACTTAGTTTTGCTATCTTGTGCGAAAAACAGTCTGGCCCAAAATTATGATTTTGAGGTAAAAAAGCAGAAGTATTTCACTACTAAAACGGGCGTTTCACCCTTTGTGCTTACTACCCAAGTGCTGCGGGAACAGGAATGGACGCCAGAAGTAATCGCTCGACGACAGAAAGAGCTGATTAATGTTCTCAAGAATCTTTGGCGCTTATAGGATAATTGAATTTGATATCCAATTCCTATTATCTGTCCATCAGCACAAAACCATCTGCGTCAATCTGCGGTGAAAAAATCTAAATTCCGCCCGCAAAAACTTTACTTTTTAGGTTGCTGCTTCTGGTAAACGCTGACAACTTTATCGGCAAAAGTAGCAGTTGCGCCACTTTTGCAAGCTGCGGAGTCCCCTGTCATCCACCAGCAAGCGGCGCGACGTATGGCGGTTAATTCATTGTTGCTGCTAGCTTTGTATTCGTCGCGCAGCAAATCGCCCACGATACAGGTAACAATTGATTTGGCTTTTGTCGCGTCGGCCTCAAATTGTTGCGGTGTTAAATCTTGTTTGGTACAGAATTTGGCCCAGCGGGAAATATTGCCTGGTAAAACTTGCCACTGACTGTACATTCCGTCATTGGCGGCTTGTGGCGGGGCGGCTTGTCGCAGCGCTTCTACAAGGGCGGAAACTTGCGCGTCGGTGACTGATTGCGCTGCTGCTGGAAGTGATTGCAATCCGAGGCTAATTATCAGGCTGCCGAATAGTAGATTGGTTTTTGCGATCGATTTAAAATTCATTCACAATCCCCTGTTAGATTTAAACTGTGTTTCCTGAAACAAGGTTTACTATTTTGTCGCTCGAATACCTCTGTCTTAAGTATGATTTATTTGCCCACTTAATGCACTGTCACCGCACTTACGATAGGAATTGTTAATGAATTAGGATAAAATCATGGAAGTACAAGAGAGAGAAATTCGACGTTACATCCGACCTGATGGCAGAATTCCTTTCTTAGAGTGGTACTACGCCCTACGAGATGGCAAAGCCCAAGTTAAGGTTGATGCAAGGCTTGAGCGAGTTAGTCTCGGCAATCTGGGGGATTATAAGCCAGTAGGAGATGGTGTCTACGAACTCAGGATTAACTACGGCCCTGGCTACCGGATTTATTTTAGACAAATAGGAGCCACAATTGTGCTTCTGCTCTGTAGTGGGGATAAAAGTACCCAAGAACAAGATATTCGCAAAGCGAAGGAGTATTCGGCCGAGTATGAAAGAAATGAAAATGCCTACGAGTGATAGCTACCGCGAGTCCCTAATTGAATCTCTCAAAGATGCCGAACACGCTGCTGGTTTTATCGGGGCTATCTTGGAAGAAAAAGACCCTGAACCCGCACTCCTGAGAAATGCCATCAGAAAGGTAATTGAGGCTAAAATCAGGATGAATGCTCTTTCTGATTCAGCAAAAGAACATCACGAAAAACTCGATAAGATACTGACTGAAAGCGGCGGTTCAGAAATTTACAGTTTGGTAGAATTGCTCGAAGCGTTAGGATTTAAACTAGAAATTAATTACTGTCGCAGATATTAAGTTGCTCGCTGACTCAGAATCAACGGAGATTCGGAAATCAGAATTATCGCCCGAACCAGTAGTAATTAATCCCAGTTAATGAGTAATTCGCGCCCTCACCCGTTCATCACAAAATCTAACAATCGGTGAGCCATTTCTAGCTTGCTGCAAGGTGCTATTTCTACTTGCTTCCCGGCGGCATTAATTAATATTGCTTGATTGGTATTGCTGCCGAAACCAGCACCTATTTGATCGATCGGGTTTGCGGCAATTACATCCAGTTTCTTTGTCCGCAATTTCTCCAAAGCTGGCTTGACAATATCCCCAGTTTGTGCTGCAAACCCGATTAATTTTTGGTGCGGCTGTTTCAACTTTCCCAACTCTGCCACAATATCCGCTACCGGTGCCAACGGTAAACAATTCGGGAGCGATCGCTTCGGCAATTTCTCACTACTGTACTCGGCAGGTTTCACATCCGCTACCGCCGCCGCCATCACTGTCAAATCCGCCTCGTGAAAGCATTGCAGCATCGCCTGCCGCATTTCTTCTGCACTCGCAACTGCGATCGCCCGCACACCTGAGAGCGGCAATTCGCCAGTTATACTGTGTACCAGCGTCACTGTAGCGCCGCGGTGCTGTGCAGCTTGCGCCAAAGCTATACCCATTTTGCCGCTGGAAGGATTGCCGATAAACCGCACCGGATCGAGGTGTTCCCGCGTTCCTCCCGCACTGATCAACACCCGAATGCCCGCTAAATCTCGATCGCCCTTCGCATACAACAGCGATTCAATATGAGGCAAAATCTCACCAGGTTCTGCCATGCGGCCGACACCCGCGCGATCGCACGCCAGCATTCCCGCCCCCGGATTCGCAGCATGATAGCGCCGATAACTCAACACTTCCCGCCAATTCCGCTGCACCGCCGGCTGTTCCCACATATCCGTATTCATCGCCGGTGCCAGCAAAATAGGGCAATTAGAAGCTAAGACAGTATTAGTCAGCAAATTATCAGCAAAACCCCCCGCCAACTTAGCCAAAGTATTAGCCGTCAGGGGAGCAATAACAAAAACTTCCGCCCATTCTCCCAGTTGAATATGCAGGGGGCGCCCGTGACTTGGTTGCCAAAAATCTTTGTCAGTAAAAGCAGGATGGCGGCACAGAGTAGCAAAAGTCAAAGGCGTTACAAACTCGCCGGCCGCATCAGTAAGAATAGCTTTAACTTCCGCTCCAGCTTTCGCTAAAGTTGAAACTACTTCGCAAACTTTATAAGTCGCAATCCCGCCACTAACGCCGATTAAAATTCGTCTGCCTTTCATGTCATTTTTTCATAAAAAAGAATCAAGAAAGAAATTAAGATAAAAACAGGCTAAAATCCCTAATTCATCTGTTTAATCCGCAACAAAATATGCTGCTAACTTCTTCCTCAATTCCGTCGAAAATTTTGAGCTAGATTTTTCAGTCTATGCTTCGTCGTAGGCTTCCATATCCAGAAGGTGGAGATAAGGTTCAACTAGCTCCGGCCGCTGAAAAGCAAGCGATCGCAACAAATGCCAATCATTCAATCCCTCAAAAGGATCTGTATAATCGTCAACTTCCAAACGGACAGCCAATTCTGCCACGTCCTGAGAAGTAAGTACAGCTATATCGCGCGATGCTTTGGTTAAAGTTTTCATTTTTTTCCCCTGCCCGAGACTTCCGCCATACTATATACTAAACCTTTAATCAGATTTCGACACAGTTTCTACAACAAAACTTCGTATTACCTCTATAACTTCCGGCAGAATCTCGTGTCCCATGTTAAATTCTCGATACTGCACCGCAGCTCCCCAAGCCGTCAAACTCTCGCGCGATCGGACAGCAGCACTAACAGGCACAATAGTATCTTGAGTACCGTGTACGATTAAAACAGGTGGCAAAACACTCCCCGCAACTGGTGAAATCTGGTGTAAATAACCGCTCAGACAAATTAAACCAGCTAGGGGCAAAGTCAATCCCACATCTAGAGTCATCGCTCCGCCTTGAGAAAAGCCACTTAAAATCGTGCGAGACAAAGGCACGCCCGTGCTGCTTTCCAAAGACAGCAAAAATTCCCTCAGCAATTGCCGGCTTTCTACCAATCCCTGAGCCTCTTTGGTTTGAAGGTTATACCACGCTTTGCCGCTCGTTACCTGGGGATGGGGAAAGGGGGCATCGGGAAACACAAACTGATAATCCGGCAAATTGAAAAAGGGTGCTAAGGAAGTCAAATCCCGAGCATTAGCACCCCATCCATGTAAAGCGACCATCAAAGCGACAGGTTTGCGATCCGTTGTGGGCGGAATGCTAATAGATTGTAAAGACATCGTAGTTAATAATTGGTAATCTGGCCTTGCTACAATTATAAATTGTCACGACGGGTAAAACCCATATATTTGTTTTCGGCAATATTCCACTGGAAATTAGCAGGCGCTTGCCAATCACTATAACAATTGACTGTTGACTGTTGACTGTTGACTGTTGACTGTTAACTGTTAACTGTTGAAAGTAGAGTGCGAAATCCGAAACTTTCCCAAGTAGAGTGCGGATAGTTCACCTTTTCTAAATAGGAATTAGGGAGCATTTTATATTTGTAAAAACAATTCTTATGGCTACTTCTTTCTTCCTCTTTCCTCCTGCCTCTTGCCTCCCAACTCCCATTTCTAGCTGGGCTGCTTTCATTGAGATGCTTCCAGCAATACTCAGATAGAAGCGAGATTTCTCCCGCTAATTCCAACTGGCACCTACTGCCGGTGAAACCTTAGAAACAGATTGCTTAGACTGTTGTCGCACCGGCACCTCAATCCAGAATTCAGTTCCCTCTCCCGGAGCCGATACGCACCTGAGCGAACCTTGATGTTTGTCCACTATTTGATAGGCGATCGCCAAACCCAGCCCAGTACCTTTGCCTACAGGTTTGGTAGTAAAAAACGGATCGAACAAACATTTTTTTACATTCTCCGTCATGCCCGATCCATTGTCAGCAATTCGCACGCATACACAATTAGAACTTAAAAGTTCAGTGCGAATGCGAATCCTAGGTAAAAAAGCTGCATCATAGGAATTTTTACCGTTTGGTAAAATGTGACTCTTTTTTTCATGTAAAACATCAATGGCATTGCTCAAAACATTCATAAATACCTGATTTAATTGTCCCGCCCAGCATTCCACTAAGGGCAAATTTCCGTATTCTTTGAGGACTTGAATGCCTGGAAAACCAGGTTGGGGTTTCAGCCTACTATCCAAAATCATCAAGGCGCTGTCAATGCCTTGGTGAATGTCAACCGACTTCATTTCAGCTTCATCCAAGCGCGAAAAGTTCCGCAGAGAAAGCACGATTTGGCGGATGCGTTCAGCTCCCATATTCATAGATTTTAGGATTTTAGGCAAGTCTTCACTGATAAACTCTAAATCGATCTCTTTTTGTTTGGCTTGCACTTCTGGTGTTGGGTTTGGATATTGCTGCTGGTATATTTCCACAAGTTCCAGCAAGCTTTGAGTATATTCGCCTGTATGGAGCAGGTTGCCAGAGATGAAGTTGACAGGATTGTTAATTTCGTGGGCAACTCCAGCCACCAACTGCCCCAAGCTGGACATTTTTTCAGTTTGGATTAGTTGAAATTGAGCTTCCTGCAAATTTTTTAGTGCCGTTTCTAGTTCAGCGGTGCGCTGTTTTAGTTGAATTGTGCGATCGTACACTTGCTGTTCTACTTTTGCAGTACGTTCTAGAGACATCAACAGGTAAATCGTCAAGCCGCCAGTCATCAATAGCCCGATCGCGCCAATTGCCAGCGAGCCCTGATGCGTCCTCATACTGTTGTACCCCTTTCCAGGCAAAACTAGCAGCCTCCACTGGCGGTCTGCTACGTTAAATAAGCGAGTGCAAGCACTAGGATTTTGACAGATTTTTCCCCGCAAATTAGCTAACTCTGGCTTTTCGTGTTTTGGGTTATCTATCAACTGCTTAGCTTGTGAGTCGTAGCGCACCAGAAAGCGTTCTTTCTCTATAGCAGAGTTGTCATAGAGGTAAAAATTAATGTTGTCTAAATTTAGTGATTCTAAAGAGGAATCGACCATACTCGTGATCTGAAACAGACCCGCAATAACTCCCATGAGGTTTTGGCGGCTGTTAACCGAGTTATCGGCAGAAGTTGTGCGGCGGGGTACTGGTAGAAATACTTGCAATCCCGGTTGATTGTTGCTGACTAATCTAATCCGCGCCGAAGCCGCTATTTTCCCGGTATTCACCGATTTCTCTAAAGCTGCTTTGCGATCGGGACTGGAGGCAACATCAAAACCGATCACTTTGTTATCTTCTTCTAGTGCTTCTCTGTAAATAATTGGAAAGTATTCCGATCGCGCTTTTACTTTGACCTGCTTTTTGTCAGGAGTTCGCTCGTAAATTTGAAAGGCCGGAAAATCTGCGGCTCGAATTGTTTGTTCGTAAGCTGCTTTTTGGGCAGCAGGCACGCGCCGAATCCAGTTAACAGAATGTATAGCAGTATTTCGGGCAAGTGCAGGTTGAGCGAATAGCTTAAAATCTTGTCGGCTAACTTCAGTAGATGCCCTGTAGAATCCTTCAAGTGAGTACAGAACTTCTAAATTTTTATTGATGCTTTGCTGCAATGTCACATTCAGGCGATCGGCTTGCTGATGAAATTCCGCTTGCATTCGTTGGTTTTCCGAATGCCACACAACGGCTGCGGCTACCAATGACAAACTCGTACCTGTGCAAAGAGTCAGCGCTGCTGGAATGTAACGACGGTGCGACAGTAAACTTTCGGTCAGCGAATTAAACCAATTGCTCGCAACATTCATATTCCCACACCTTGTGCCACCGGAGTGCAATTCGTTTAAGGACTTGTGAAATTCCTTGATAGCACGATCGACAGCGCAGAAACCAGATTGTCTAAAAACTTACGATCGCAGGAATAGGACTTACCCTGAGAAACCCACTTTCTACGAAAATATTGGTGTGGTAACGAGAAAGTGGGGAAGAAAGCGGCTTTTTACGAATACTGCATCCACGACTGAGGGATTGCCACCAATTGTAACTAAGTGTAACGAAGCGAGTTCAAATCTGGGCGAACCCCAAGTTACTTCCCCGGAAGCACCCGAGAACGAGAAAAAGCCTTTATCTGCTGGGGCGGGTACTCAATACCCGCCCCACAAAGCCAACTTAAATGTGGAACAGCTTACAAAACAGTCCCTATTTCCTTCAAATAAACCCGTGTAAACGGTTCATCATCTCCCAGAGTATACTGTTCGATCAACCCTTGGCGGCGAATAGAAATAGTATTTCCTTCCCTCACCACAACAGTATCGTGATCGGTGCTTTCTCGGCTCAACATCATCTCAGTTTCTTCCGGATTGTCCAGCACCACCATATTGCTCCCCCTATAAAACATTCCCTCAGCTTCCAAAATATTTCCGGGATATTCAGCAATTAACAAATCGAGCTTGGGATTCCGCAGCAAACTTTGCACGTTAAGATTGTAATTCTTATGCAAAACTTTTTCAGAACGGTTAACAAAAAGTCCCCCGCGGCAAACAGCACCGATCGTCCAATCGGGATGCTGCAAAAGAATGTGGTCGATTGTTTCTTGCAGGTCGTGCACCGAAATTCGGTTGAAAGTAATAATCGGAATTCGGGCGGATTTTCCCGAGTCAAAGAAAGTTTCGACAATATGCGACGGCACATCAACCCCTTCTCCGACAGCCGGGTTGAGGTGCATAAAAATTCCAGGCGCGGCATTGATTTCGAGAATCCCAAAATTGCCGGTTTTCCAAGATTTGGCGAGAGTTTCTGTTACCACATCAACCCCCAAACAAGTTAACCGAAAATGTAGGGCGATATCTTGCGCTAAAACAATGTTATCCGGGTGAATACTGTGGGTAGCGTCGATGCTGACGCCGCCTGCGGAAAGATTGGCCACTTTGCGTAGAGACACAACGCGATCGCGCTCTAGGACACTATCTAATGACAGCCCTTGTTCTGCCAGATACATTTCCATCGCTTCGTCGGACTGAATTTTGCTCAGGGCCGAAGTTGGCGTATCCAAACGTTCTGGTTTGCGGTTTTCGCGGCGGATCAATTCGCGAACTGTTGAGTCGCCATCACCTGTTACCCAAGCGGGCCGGCGTTCAGTGGCCGAAACAAATTTGCCGTCAACGCACAACAGCCTAAAATCCGATCCTTTGATGCTGTTTTCCACAATTACTCGCACCGGTTCTGTTTCGGGAATGGCCTTAACTGCTCTTTTAAAAGCGGCTTGCAATTCCTCACCATCTCGGATATCTGCTGTGACGCCAATTCCTTTATGACCGACTACTGGTTTGACAGCAACTGGATAGCCAATGTCTCTAGCAACTGCCAGAGCTCCGCTTTCTGTGGAGACGATATCGCCTTTGGGAACAGGAAATCCTAATGTAGCGAGAAAAGCTTTACAATCGTCTTTGCGCGTGGTAAAATCTGAGTCTAAATGGCTGTCAGAATCAAAAGTAGTTGCAGAGCCGCGCACCAGTTTTTTGCCGTAACCGTATTGCATCAATCCTTCATCCCACAAATAAAATACGGGAATGTCTTTTTGAGATGCCGCTCGCATTAACGAATAAACTGTCGGGCCTCCGTAAACAGACTGCCGGAACATATTTTGCAGCGTGCCCATTTGTGCTTCCAAGGGAAAGTCTTGATTTTGATTGATGGCTTCAAACCAATCCCAAACTGCGTAAACTACGGCTCTGGCGCTGCGGGCGTGAAGTGCTTCTATGCTAATTCTGTTAAACTGAGAAAACGGCTGGATGTTCCAGTTTTGGAAGTGCAAACCCATGTCGAGTTTGGCTACTTCTGAGGCGGTACGGCCGAAGAGTTGGGCGTGGTTCGAGAAAGTTTCGTGCAGGAGTTGCGGGTAGCGATCGCCAATAATTTCCTGGTAATGTGCGACCGGCAAAGGTTCGCTCGCGCCCGTCAACGCTAAATCGAAAACTAAAGCTGCTGTGTCTAAATAAGGGTTTGGCCCCATATAGTGTTTGAAGTTGAAAACATCAAAAACATCTGTTTTTCGAGCATTGACGCGGGCTGTTTCGGTGCTTTTTTCTTGCAGCATTTTCTAACCTCCTTTTAGCTAATTTTTAACAGTAACTTTATACTCGGTGCAGGGGATACTACCTGCAGGCATAGATATCGCACTGCTCAGTTGACACAACTACTCCGGCCCATTCTGCCTTCAGCGTTATTGCGAGAGTGGGGAGTGGGGCAGTGGGGCAGTGGGGCAGTGGGGGAGATGGGAGAGGGGGAGAGTGGGAAAATATTCCTTTTTTCTTCAACATCAGACTGAGCATTCATGACTAAGCATTGATAACTAAGCACTTATAACTAATGACTGCTTCCTTCCCCGTTCAGGAAAAACCTATAACTTTAGAGAGGTACACTCCCCACTTATAATTGTTTATGACTGTGAAAGAAAATTTAAGAAACAGCAAATTATGAATATCGCACAAACTGCTCTCAGGGAGAAAGTTCATGAATTAGCTGAGGAAGCATTTCACAGGAAGCTAATTTCTGGCTACGGCGACGGTCAAAACAGCAACGAATATCAGATTGTCTGGAACGGCAAACCCAGACACCTACCTTTAGAACGGGCGAGCACCATATTGAGCAATTTGATCGAGCGATCGCACTAACGGGCGATCGGACTAATTGAGGACTGACGCCGCTCAATCTGATTTCTACGAGCAATCAGAGGAGGATTAGCGAAGAATCTGGTCAGAAACCGGATCGATCACCCCCCGCGCGTCGGCCTTGTAATTTAAGCTCATTTTTTGACCCCTCCTATCTCCTGTTAGGGGGGGTAAGTTTTTTGTGGCGATCGTCGAGGATGAGTTAAGTAGATAGTCCTAGACGCAGAAACCGGTTTTTTTTACCAGTCGCAAACGCAAAAGCTTTCTCAAAAACCGGGGTTTCTGAGTTAAGTTTTTCCGTTCAAACGTAGAATTCTCGTTCTTATTCCCGGTTTCTTTAGTCTAGTGCCTCCAGGACTGTTTACAAACCATCGTTACAGCCCGGAGCAAGACTAAAAAACCACTATAACGCTTGAGCTGTGTACGTCCTGGAGGGGTAGAAGTCTGAGATGTTTTTGGTATCTATATATACCTTTGGGCAGTTTTGGGAAAAAGGAATTTTGTGTTTTAGTGAAACTTAATAAATTAAAAGTGGAGATAATATGGCGAGCAACGAAGTTCAGGGGAAGTTGCTAATTATTGGTGGCGCGGAAGACAAAGAGGGGGACTGCAAAATTTTGCGGGAATTCTTGCGCTGCGCCGGAGGCACTAAAGCCCGCATTGTAGTAATGACCGCTGCAACAAGCTTACCGGGAGAAGTAGGAGATAATTACATCCGAGTGTTTGAGCGACTTGGCGCTGAAGATGTGCGAGTTATTGACACTCAAAGACCCGAAGATGCCAGCGATCCAGAATATTTAGAAGCGATCGAACAAGCCACGGGCATATTCTTTACCGGCGGAGATCAAGCGCGGATTATTAGCTGCTTGAAAGACACCCAACTCGACGCAGCTATGCACAAACGCTACTCTGAAGGGATTATTATTGGCGGCACCAGTGCCGGCGCGGCGATGATGCCAGACATGATGATTATTGAAGGAGACTCGGAGACAAATCCCCGCGTTGATGTGGTAGCAATGGGCCCGGGAATGGGTTTCCTTCCCAATGTTGTCATCGACCAGCATTTCGCCCAACGAGGTCGTCTGGGACGCTTAGTTACAGCACTGTTGCTGCAACCGGCTGTGTTGGGATTTGGTATTGACGAAAATACAGCTATTTTAGTCCACGGTGACGAGTTGGAAGTCATTGGCGAAAGCGCTGTAACTGTCATCGACGAGTCGGAAAAACTCCACGACAATATTGAGGGACGTTTGAAGGATGAGGGTTTAGCGATTTGCGGGGCCAAATTGCACATCCTCCCCCACGGATATCGGTTTAACTTGAAAACTCGCCAGCCGGTGTTTGATAGCGCAGCAACAACAGCAGAGAGACAAAGGGAGCTCGCCTAATTTACTTGCAACTGGCAAACGTCTCAAAAGTATGTAGGGTGTGCAGTCCACCCCTTACCGCTGCAACGAAGTAGGATGGTTAAAAAGCCAGTTTCTGCGTCCAAAACCAATAAAAAGAAGAGGATTTGACCTCTTCTTTTTATTGCTGGGGTTTCGGGCTTTTTAAGCACTTTTCTGTTCGCCAAAAATCGACTGCTGCCCTTCTTCAGTCGATATTAAATTCCACCCTTGAACTCTCAGCTTCTGAAATGTTGCCCATCCCTTAGAACCGCCCGGTTCCCGGTAGTCGGATACAGCGAACTGCGGAAAAGCTGTATAAGGCCGCCACGCCTGACGGGCATCGGTACGCAAGTGCAATATCTTTTCTCCATTGCCTCCGAGTCTGGGCAACCAACACATTTGTTTTAGCATATTTAACACTCCAGAGTTTTACAGTAACGGTAATTCGCCAACATCCCACATTAAACTTTTAGAGCCTTAGAGCCACTGCTCGGAATATCTAACGGGTAACAGGGACGAATGAGATTTTCACCAATTACCAATTACTGAGGTAGCAGCAGTCGTTAAAGCTGATTTTGGTTCTACAAAGTTTACCAGTCAAAAACTATAAAACAAGTGTTGCCAAGACATAAGCAAAAATAATCATTGCTATTCTCGGCTCAAACTTGGCTTAAAGTCGCAGGAAAACCCAGTTGAATATAGGATTCATGTTTCTGGTTTCCCTTGCCTTATAATTACAAGCTCATCCTCTCTGTTCCCGCATAAAATGACCTCTTTCTACGGTATTATTCCTGTCCGCTAAAAAATGTTTCTTTAGTTACAAATCTTAAATATTCACCACGATTTATTTAGTTATCAAAAGTTAAATTACTTTTCATACAATACTTCGGACAATTTTGGATAGCCAACCGTAGAATAAGGGTTCAAGGCTCTAAGGCAAGTTCGCTACCAACGGAAAATCTAGGGTTTCAGACTGCAAACTCAAAAGAGTCCGAACTATTTTTCATAAACAGCACTTAATAATTTTTAGTTACTTTAACTACATTTTTGATTAAAAGCAGGTTTAGGATGCCTAGGGGCGCACCTTACTCAATCGCTAGGGTTCGCACTACTAAATCCTGCGGCTGCGCCCCCAAGTACCTTACAACGTAAGAGTTACAGGTTTAACTCTTAAGAACGATGGCCACAGGTTTACCAAATTGTAAAAATCACTACTAATCACGCTTCTAAGTTCTGCAAACCAGGTATTCATGACCGCTGCAATTGAATTCAAACTCTTCGCTCCCAACAACAAAGCAGCTACACTGCGAGGCTCCTTTTCCCAATGGGCAGAAATTCCCTTAGAAAAAGATGACAAAGGTTATTTCCGCACTAACATTAAGTTAGAAGACGGTATTTATCAATACAAATTCCGAGTTCAGTCGCAAAGTCCATGTTTTGAACCGGACGAATGGGTAGAAGTCAATGACCCCTACGCGACTGAAATTGACCGCACTACTGATACAAGTACAGTTCGCATCAAAGCAGGCGCGAGAATTATTGATACCTATTTTTAGCAGCACGACAACAAAGAACTCCCCAATAATGAAGAATTAGTCGTTTACGAAATGCACGTTGCTGATTTTTCCGGGCTGGATGGTTCCGAAAGTGGCGGTAAATTCCAGCAGGTGAGGGAGAAATTAGATTATCTGTGGGGTTTGGGGATAAATGCGATCGAACTAATGCCAGTTAATGAATATCCGGGCGATTATAGCTGGGGCTACAAAGTCCGCGATTTCTTTGCCGTAGAGTCCAGCTACGGCGAAACTGCTGATTTGAAGCAATTGATTGACGAGTGCCACGGACGGGGCATTCGGGTGATTCTGGACGGGATTTACAATCACTGCGATGAAGAATGTCCCTTATTGCTAATCGATCGCAATTATTGGTACTACCGCGACAAACACTATCCCGAAGATCCCGCTAACTACTGGGGATCGGAGTTTAACTACGAAAACTTCGACCCAAAACTCGGCATTCGTCCTGCTTGGAAATTCATCGGCGATGTCGTTAATTTCTGGATTCAAGAATATCATATTGACGGCATTCGCCGGAGATGCAGTGCGATAGTTCGACAATCGAGATTTCCTGCACTGGATAACTCGCGAAGCGAAAAAAACCGCCGACAAAAAGCCATTTTACAACCTAGCAGAACACATTCTCGAACTTCCCAAACTCGTCGCTGCAGACGGGCCGATAGATGGGTGCTGGCACGAAATTTTTCGCATTTTTGCCATAGAAAATCTCGCGGGGGATACTTTCGATATTGAAAAACTCAAGGAAGTTCTAGAACCCAAACAACAAGGCTATCAAAAGGTAACTAATGTTATCCATTATTTAGCCAGTCACGACCGATCGACCGATCGCACTTGCTGGCGGAAGAAAGCTTTCGGACTCTCGACCCAGAAGCTGCTTTGAAACGCGCTAAATTGGGAGCAGTTTTGTTAGTCACAGCAGTAGGAATACCGATGCTGTGGATAGCCCAAGAGTTTGGACAATCCGCTCGGCAAACTCCCAACCAGCCGAATAAACTGCAATGGTCTTTGTTGAAAAATCAGCCAAATCATGAGTTGTTGGAATACTACAAACAGGTGATTCGGCTGAGGGAAAAAGTTCCGGCACTTTATACCGAAAATATTGAATTTATCCACGAAAATGCCGAAGCAAAAGTGCTGGCTTACTGCCGCTGGAGCGATGAGGGAACGCGAGCAGTAGTTGTCGCTAATTTTTCGGATACTTATCTATCTGGTAACAGCATTCCTAAGTTTCCGGCTGCCGAAACTTGGCACGAGTGGATGTATAACAAAATAGTAGAAGTTGGGGAAGAAGGGTTTAAGTTTGATTTGCCGGAATGGTCAGCTCAAGTATTTGTTTGAGAGTGGGAGAATTATGTCTGCAGGCAGATGATCGGCGTAGTTGTACAACAGTAAATTGTATTTAGAACGGGCGCACCAAACTCAACAAACCGGGTTTTTCTACCTAGGTGGATTGCTGTAACGATACTTTTTTGTAAAAAAACTCGGTTTCTGCATCCAAGAGTGCGATCGTAATTCCTGGTATTGACAATAACAATTACAGGGCGACTTGCCAAACGTGAATTAACACGTCAATTAACACGTCAATTAACACAAACTTTGTCGGAGGACAAACTCTATGGGTTGGTTAAAAAGATTGTTTGGTTTAGAAAAACTTGAAAATCAAGAAACTGTTGACGCTCCTGCTTACCAAGCACCTGTAGCTGAAGCTCAAGCTCAAGCTCAGTCTGGTGGGAGCGCTCAAACAATCCCGCCGGAACGCATGGGATTGAATGGAGAATACGATCAAAGCGGTTTAGCTAAACGGGTGGCTCAGGCTTTCGATGCAAATCCAGATGTTGCGGATATTGAGACTGTTTATGTGGCTCAACATGGCACTACGGTGGTTCTCAAAGGTACAGTTCCCAGTCAGGAAATTGTCAGCCGGTTGGTGACAATTGCTAAAGGTGTTAAGGGTGCAACTGGGGTGGAAACCGATCAAGTTTCTGTCGGCTAACGCGACGGTTATTTCTAATAGTTAGCTGTTAGCAGTTAGCAGTTAGCAGTGAACTGTTAACTGTTAACTGCTAACAGTCTTTTTTATCTATTATGGTTTAACTAAAAAATATGACAGGGGAAACCTTAGAACCTACTCGCGGGAAATTAGAACGGACTCTTTCGCAGGGAATTCAAGCTTTGTACCGCTCTCAACTCGGACACTCAACGAGTCAGACGCTCTGCAATCTTTGGGATAACAAATTGATAATAGTTGTCGAAAATGGGCTTACTCAACCCGAAAAACTGCTGGCTCAGAACGGCCAGCAAGATTTGGCGTTGCAGGTGCGGACACAATTAGAATCACTTCTGGAATTGCCACTAAAAGAGTTAATCCAAAAGGTTTTGGGCGTGGGAGTCATTGATTTGCTCCGGGGTGCGACCTTGGAAACTGGCCGCACTGGAACGATCGCAATTTTGGCCTCTGCACCTCAAGTTCGTGATTCTAATTATAAATCTACAACTCAACCAAAAGCATTTGAGAGTTGACGTGCTGGCGGATAATTCTTTCTAAATCTTTGATGTTAAAAGGTTTGGAAAGGTAGTCCACGCAGCCGGATTCGAGAATTCGAGCCCGGTCTTCTGGTTTTGCTAGTGCTGTGACAGCAACAACCGGAATATGTCTGAGTTCGGGGTTTTCTTGGACGCGCCTTACTACTTCCATACCGTCTATATCCGGCAAGCAAATGTCGAGTACGATTAGGTCGGGAGGTCGATCGACTGCTGCTGAAATAGCTGCATACCCGTCAACGGCTCCCATGCACTCGCAGCCGCATAAATCGAGTATTTGTGTCAGCAGCTCTAAGTTGTCGTGATTGTCGTCTACAGCCAACACTAAGGGACGCTGGTCTAGCGCCGGTTGACCGCTATTTACAAACGAGGATTCCAATTTATTGTTCCAGTGAGGGTAGTTCATAAATGCCGAACGAAACGATCAAAAAATTTGCCCCCGAGGCATTCTTCAAGTGGCGCTGTGGCACTTGAAACAGATTGGCTCGTATTTGTAGCTCTCCGAAGACCAGTTTTTGGTCTAAGCCGATACAATATCGCTACAAGGTGCCGGCAAAACGACCGCAGTGGATTAACCCCATAGCATCTGCTTATTCTACCTCTTCTAGCGCCAATTACCAACAGAGGCGCTCTTGGCGTCAGCCTTGGTAAAAGTACGCAATAACTACGAAAAATCTTACCAATAAAGCATCCTCGCTTAATAGCATTTCATACTGGCGACAGCTTTTTAGGATATTAACCACATTAGACATGGGTTCCCCTAGACGGATCTATCTAAAGGAAGATTATAGCGGACACTTAAGTTTTCTAACTTCCACCTGCTGAGAGATACTTGATTACTCTACTTTAGACTTCAATGTTTTTAAGTAGTAAATCACAATTTAAGCCAGTAAAAAAATTTAGTTTTTACATGAGCTTTACCGGATATTAACCTAGGAGGTTTTAATGACAATTCCAATCAGAGACGACCTGACTTACATTTTGCTCAAAAAGATTGGCAGCGGCAACGGCAGGGGAGAGTCGGAAATTAGGAATGCAGCGGAAGAATATGTCGGTCACCCGGTGGCAGAAGCGGAATTGCTCGGTCATTTGGACTACCTCAACCAAAGAGAATTTATCAAAGCGGAGTTTAGTGGCGAGCCTTATGGAGGAACTGAGTTATTGCCGCCTTTAGTGGCATTTCAAGAAGCCGAGTTAACAGAAAAAGGCCGCAAACTGTTACACAAAATGGAGACGAATCCTCCGACCTCGCTCCACCACGAAGGATCGGCAGTTCCTATCGCTTCAAAGGATATGCCGTTTTTGGAAAAAGTGTTGGTAAACGGTCACTTGGAGGATATTTTTGATGCCCGCGACATTACCGAAGTAGTGTACCGGGTCATGCGCGATGTGATGACAAAAGATGCCATCGAACACGTGGAATCTGAATTGCACAAAGAAGTTTTGCCTACGGATGACAAAACCCTGCAACAAGAAATAGCAGACCTCTGGAAAGATACCAATCCGCTGGTGGGATTGCTCAGCCGGATACGTCAGCCTTTGACCGGCCCGCCTGCACCTGCGGGGATCGATGGCAATTTGTTTGCACGGAGGGTGGAACTAGAAGGCTCACTTCCTTCGGGAGTAAAACCGGAAACTGCGATCGCGGCTGTATTTTCGGCAACGAAGGATGAGCTGTCCGAGGAGCGAATTCAGGAAATAGCTGGCTTTTTGCCGGACAGAATTCGGGAAATGTGGGAGTCGGCTTAACAAGACCTTTTAAGGTATAAATACTTACCAGCCGGGTTGACCAACCAGTATTCTCCCTGCCGAGGGCAGAATACTGTTTGGTCAACCCGGTTTCTCTATACCTTTTGTCTGGTAGCTCTGCAACTGCTTTGTAGTGAGGACTTGAGTCCCGATCGAACTCGATCGGACTTGAGTCCTCACTCATTGTCAGATCGCTCTTTTCTTGCCTTGTAAGTGCTGTGAAAAACCCGGTTTATCACCCCAATTTGTCTAAAAACCAAAAATATCCCCAGAAACCGAGTTTGGCGATCTTGGGTTGGGTCAAGCCCCTAGACAGAGGCAAAGTGTTGTAATGTATAATACAGGGCAACTTAAGACGGTGGCTCGCAAAAATGCTGTCAACAGCCCGGGAGATCAAAAGGCATGACCCGCACCAAAGCTAGACAAATGTCACGATCGACTTTACAACAAGAGATTTTACTCAATCGAATTACTAATCGCATCCGCAACTCTTTAGAACTCCAAGAGATTTTGACGACAACTGCCCGAGAAATCCGCAGCTTTTTAGATAGCGATCGAGTAAAAGTTTATCGCTTTGAGACCGACGGTAGCGGTGAGGTGATTGCTGAGTCCATCAACGGCCACAAGTTGCCATCTATGCTGGGTTTGCGCTTTCCAGCAGGCGACATTCCCCAGAGTGCTCGGGAAATGTTTCTCAAAGCGCGCCAGCGAGTGATTGTAGATGTGGAATTGAAGCATCAAACAATTAATCGGTTAGATTGTCCCGAAACCGGCAAAACTTTAGCAGTTGAAGATATTAGCTATAGTCCTGTAGACCCCTGTCACGCTCAATATCTGAAGGCTATGGGGGCGCGTTCTTCTCTGACGGTGCCGATTTTGCATCAAAATCAGCTTTGGGGGCTGTTGGTGTCTCACCACAGCCAACCGAAACGGTTTAGCGATCGAGAATTGAAAATGGTGCAGTTGCTTGTCGATCAACTTTCAATTGCGATCGCCCAATCTTTTCTGCTGAGTCAAGCTAGACAGCAAGCGCGTGACGAAGCCGTGATCAACCAAATTACCAGTTTGCTGCATTCTCCTCTGGAACTCAACGAAATTCGGAAATCAGTTCTCGAACAAACTGTCAAGCATTTGCATGGTTCGGGAGGGCGACTCTACCTTGCCGCCGAGTTTGGCGATCGGCCCGCTTTGCTTTATACCTGTGGCGAGCAGCCCGCTGACATCGACCTTGAACTCAGCCCGTTTTGGCAGCAGATTATGGGGAGGGTCAACGAAGACGATCGAGCACAAACTGCTAATCATACCAGCCAAGTAGGTATTTTTGAAAATCTATATTCCCAGCACTACAGCTCAATTGACACAAATATTCCCAGTTTTCTCGTACCGCACTTGTACGCGATTTCCGATATTTCTAAAGAACCTCAACTTAAATCTGTATCTGCCAATTTAGTCGCAGCTTCCATTCGTTCATTTTTGGCAGTACCGCTGCAATACCGCCAACAGTGCATCGGCTGTCTCACCGTTTTTCGCAGCCCTATAGAAACAGAAATTTTGTGGGCGGGCCGTTGCAGTTCGGACGCCCGGAACGATCGCCCCCGACAGTCCTTTGCAGCTTGGAAAGAAATCAAAACAGGCGAAGCTCAAAAGTGGACTAGCGAAGAACAGAAGCTAGCACAATCTTTAGGAACTCACCTGTACATGGCTGCAATGCAGAGGCGCGTCGAGGCGATGATCCGACATCAAGCTTCTCACGATCCATTAACTGGTTTACCTAATAGATTACTCTTTAATGAAAGGCTGTCTTTAGCTTTAGCTAGCGCTCACCAAAATGGAGAAATGCTGGCGGTAATCTTTCTAGATTTAGATAGATTTAAAAATGTTAACGATACTCTCGGTCACCCAGTGGGCGATTTGTTGCTGCAAAGTGTATCTCGGCGTTTGACTCACTGTTTGCGCGTGGGGGATTCGATGGCTCGTTGGGGCGGAGATGAATTTACTGTGCTGCTGTACAATATCAACAGCCCAGAGGAAGCAACTAAAATTTGCCAGCTAATTATCCAGAGTTTAAGCAGTCCTTTTGATTTTGAGGGTCTGGAACTTTATATTAAGGCTAGCTTGGGAATTGCTTTGGCTCCTTATGACGGAGAAGATGCAGAAACTTTGCTGAAAAATGCTGATGCTGCGATGTACAAAGCTAAACAGAAAGGTCGCAATAATTATAAGTTTTACACAAAGGCGATCGGCAGTAAAGTCTCCGAGGATCTTAACTTAGAAAATCATCTTTACAAAGCTCTAAAAAATTCTGAGTTTGTGCTGCACTATCAGCCGCAAATAAACTTAAAGACTGGCAAAATAGTGGGCCTGGAAGCTTTGATTCGCTGGGAACATCCCGAACGCGGTTTGATTTCTCCCGATCGATTTATTCCCTTAGCTGAGGAAACAGGATTAATCTGCCAAATTGACGAATGGGTGATGCGGACTGCTTGCTTGCAAAATCGAGCGTGGCAGTTACTGGGATTACCGCCGATGCGGATAGCGGTGAATTTATCAGCCCGGCAGTTTCTGCAACCTCACACGGTACAAACCATAGCTGAAATTTTATTGGAAACCCAGTTAAATCCCGAGTATTTAGAAATAGAAATTACCGAGAGCATTGCCATGACAGATGTGAGCTTTACTGTGTCGGTATTGCAGCAGTTGCAGGACATGGGAATTCACATTTCTCTGGACGATTTTGGCACCGGTTATTCTTCGCTGTGGTCTCTGAAAAACTTTCCCCTCAATAATTTAAAAATAGACAAATCTTTCGTGGCCGATTTGGTGACCGGCAGCAGCGGTGCTACTATTGTGAAACTGGCGATCGCCTTGGGACAAGGCCTGAATTTACAGGTGATTGCTGAGGGAGTGGAAACAGCAGAACAGTTGGCGTTTTTGCGATCGCATCACTGCGATATGGGTCAGGGTTACTTCTTTAGCAAACCAATACCGGCGGCGGCTATAACCCAATTGTGCTTAGAAAATCAATCTGGGAAATAATATCGATTCCAGTTTCACCGTCCGTGACTGTTGACTGTTGACTCACAGTGAACAGTCAACAGTCAACAGTCAACAGTCAACATCATTCCGGTGTAACCGGAAATGATATTACTGCCAAACAAACACTTTCGCTTCGTATTCCGGCAAGTCAATCATAATATTGTCATCGCCCGATTCAATATCATAATTCCCTGTCCATTCGTGCCAAGTTCCGTTGGCCGGGAAGTGGGGCACGCTGTAACCTGCTAAATAATTTTCCGACATATTCGCCACTACTACAACTCTCGAACCTTCATCGTTCCAGCGAGTGTAAGCAAAAACTTTCGAGTCGGGGTCTTCGTGGAAAAAGTCGATGTTTTCTGTGTAAAGTGCCTGGTTATTTTTACGCAGGTGAATCAAGCCTTTGTAGTATTCCCACAAACCTTTATTCAGGTCATTTCCTAGCAGCGTCCAGTCAATTTTAGATTGCTCAATTGTTTTGGGTTTGTATTCGCCAAATTCTTCGCCCATCCAAATCAGCGGCACGCCAACTGCTGTCATTAACAGTACAGTTCCCAACTTCGCCCGCTTGAAGGCGGCTTCATCCAAAATGCCGCGCGAACCCAATTCGGCAAAAAGGCGATCGTGGTCGTGATTGCTCAAATAATTAACTACATTCGTAGCACCCAAGTAACCTTGCCGCTTGCAGTCGATTACCTCTTTGAGCCGTTCTAAATCAAAATTGTCGCCGCAGAGTTGTGGAATTAGGGAGTGATAGAAACTGTCGTGCCAGCAGCCGTCCATCGGCCCGTCTAGATTCGTGATGCTGGGATTGTCGGGAATGTATTCGGCAACGGTGTAAAACGGTTTGGGGCCGGCGACACTTTTGGCTTCTTGAACGATCCAGTGCATGAAATCGTAGTTAGCAATTTGTCGCGCCGCGTCGAAACGAATGCCGTCGAGATGATATTCTTGAATCCAGAAGCGGACTGTATCGCCAGCAAATCTGCGTGCGGGGAAAGTTCCTAAGTTTTCGTCGTAGAATTCGTAGTTAAATTCCGGGCCCCAATTGTTGTCTGCATCGCGGGGTTCGTGGTGAAACCAATAATCGTGATCGATTTGAGTGAGGGGGCTCGATGCTTCCGCGTGGTTGTAAATCCCGTCGATGATGACGCGAATGCCGCGCCCGTGACACTCGTCTATCAGGTTTTTGAGTTCTTCTGTGGTTCCGTAGCTGGACTCGGCAGCGAAGAAGTAGCGGGGGTTGTAGCCCCAACTGTAGTCCCCTGGGTATTCTTTGAGGGGCATGAGTTCGATCGCGTTGACGCCGAGTTCGACTAGGTAATCGAGTTTTTCGACGACGTGCTTGTACTGGCCGCGGGCCAGGGGATCGGCTTCGCCGCCGGAAAAGTCAGCAACGTGCATTTCGTAAATCACTAATTCCCGATCGGCCGGTAGCGGTTTATCGTCGTGTTTCCAGACGTAGGTATCGATAATGCGATCGCCGTCTTTGATCCGAACCAGGCCGTTTTGAGTAGGATCGTCGATGTCAGTCGCGTAGGGATCGACTATATCTACCCACTGATCCGCTTCCACAAACCAGCTTTTCGACTGAACGCGGAATTTGTATTGATAAACGCCATCCTCCAACTCAACTCGCGTGCGGAAAAAACCCTCTTCGTCCTTTTCCATCGGAATCCCTTCCCAATTAGAAAAAGAGCCAATCAAGGCAGCTCCTTTGTTGTAGGGAGCAAATAATTTGAATTCAATTGGAGCGGCCATAATACCTCTTTCTAAAATATTTCAGTAGTAGTTGATACTTTTAATTTCGCAACTTTAAGCGAACTCAGCATCGCTCTGCGGATATAATTTCTTTAAGGCTTAACTATTCCTAAAAGTATCGTAATCTGGCCTGGGTCTGCGCCTTTTATGAAGTGATATCGCGCAATATTGGCAGTGGGAGCGAAATTTATCTAACTGGGGATCGCTCAACAATAAGTATTAGTAATATGCTATTTTTTTAGCATCTATCTTAAGGTATATTTACTTTTTTTTAAAAGTGAAGAAAATATCTGTACTGGGATAGATGCGGGTTTAAACTTTATCAATTTTTTAACAACCAATAATTGCTCGGCTGGTGCACACTGCCTGCGATAATTTTTTGGTAATAATTAGTCAGTCGGTGTGCACTGCACACCCTAAATCAGTGGCCGTAAGGTGCGCTGGGCGCACCCTACTTTTAACTTGATTTTGCCTGACGATCAGGCTTCATCCAACCAAGCCAGAACGCAGGGCGAGAACGGCAGCCTGAGTGCGGTCATCAGCACACAACTTGTTCAAAATATTGCGGACGTGAGTCTTGACTGTACCGACAGTAATGTAAAGCTTTTCGGCGATTGCCGCATTGCTGTAACCCTGCACGATCAGTTCCAAAACCTCTAATTCCCGTTCGGTTAAAGGGTAAGTCTCAATGATGTGACTAAACTCGGGTTCGGCAGCCTTAATTGTGACTCTTTTGCCCTCAGCCTTCGGTTCTTCCGGCGCGGACTCTTGAGTGCGAGCTTGTTTCAGGACGATGCGGGCGATCGCCGGATCGATCCAAGAGTTACCTTCGTGAGTTACTTTTACTACATCTAATAACTGATCGAAGCTAATATCTTTCATGCAGTAAGAGTCAGCTCCGGCGGCAAAAGCTGCCAAAACTTCTTCTTCATTGTCCTGAAAAGTCAGAATCAAAATTTTGGTATCCGGATCGGACTCCGCTACCGTTTTTTTGAACTTTTGTGTCAATTCAATGCCATCAAAATCCGGCAGCCCAATATCTACAATTGCCACGTCAGGTTTTGAAGACTGAAGCAGTTTCAATCCCTCAGTAGCGTTAGCGGCATCCCCGACAACTTCTATCGTGTCACGCTGTTGTAGAGCTGTGCGGATGCCGACTCTTGTCAGGTCGTGGTCTTCTATCAAAGCAACGCGAATTTTACTCATCTTTCTTCCAATAGTCCAGTAAACTTTAAAAATATCGTCAACTGACTCAGCTAAACTGAGAAAATTTGAGAATGTGTCCTGATTTAGGGTTTTACAGGCTGCACATCATTTTTAAGCATACTCATGTAGCCGCCAACAATGCAAGTTAATTTTTAAGTTATTTTGCGGCGATGCCTGCACGAGCCCGATCGGGACAGGTAAGCTCTCAATGTTTCAACAGTTTAACTGAATTATCTCATTGTCCGCCCGTTGATAGAGGTAAAGATACCACTACCCATATAAATTTAAAGTATAAAAAATTTTGATGCACTTGGCTCGTCAAAATCAATAAAGCTAGCAGCACGAGTCTTTAGCCGGTGTTAGGGCTTAAGTCCAATGCTTATTTATATAACCTGTTATGACTCAGTATCCCCGCAATAAGTCTTTTCAGTCGGAGTTTTCCGGCTCTGAAATCTTACACAAAGTATCTGAAATAACATCCCCCCAACCGCAAGTTTGCGACTCCCAAACTCCGGACGATCGCTTGTGGGAGGCAAATCCTTATATAGTTTGGAAAGCATATGCCGACGGGTGGGTGACTTATTTAGGTCAGGGCTGGGAGGAATATACGGGGGTACCAGCAGCAGCAGCTTTGGGTTTCGGCTATCTGGCGCAGATCCACCCAGAAGACCGTTCTCGTCTGTTGGCGAGATCGCAGGCTTCTAAGTTCCCGCCAGCAAGTTACGAAATTATATTTCGTCTGCGGACGCGGCAGGGCACTTACCGCTGGAATCTGGCGAGAGCAACGCCCGCTAATCCCGACAGCCAGGAAGTTCTAGAATGGGTGGGAACCTACACAGATATGGACGCGCTCCAACAAACTCAACCCGAACCCCAAGCAGAACCAGAATTTTTGCCCCATCAAGCGCCCTCGGAAGCCAATTTCACAGCAGAAAAGTTGTGTGAAGCCGGGACGGTAAGGGACAGGGGGCTGGATTTGCACGCGATCGAGCGGTTTACAAATCTGTTGAGCCAGCGCGCTGGTAACTTGGGTCAGTTGTTGCAAGGCATTGCGGACGCGACTGTAGAGGCGATCGCAGGAGCTGAATATTGCCTAGTTGCTCTGCTGGAGTGCGATTGCAGCGGTCTCAAACTCAGCGCTGTCGGGGGTACGGAAAACTTTGCTGGGGGCAAAACCCCGCACTTGCAAAACAAGCTGCTGTGGAAAGCATTTGCGACGGGAGAGGCTGTACTGTTGCGGTCGGAGTCGAGCGACGGCTTGCTGCCGGCGGCGGCTTGTGCTGCGGCGATCGAGTCTGAGCCAAGCGGGCGTTTGGGCGTGTTGGCCATCGGCAACGGCAAAGACAGGACGGCGATTGACACCCATACTCAGCAACTGCTGGCGGTGATGGGAAAACAAGCTGCGATCGCGATTAACAACGCGCGGGCGATCGAAATATTAAAAAAACAGGAACAGCTTTTAGACTTGCAAAACGACCTGCTAATTCGCCAGCAGGAAGAACTGGAAAATCAGGGGCGACGCATTCAACAGCAAAAATTGCAACTGCTAGAAGCAGCGAAGTTAAAATCGCAATTTTTGGGCATTATGTCCCACGAATTGCGAACTCCCATGAATTCGATTATCGGCTTTTCCCAATTGCTGCTGCGCCAGCACAAACAACTGCTGACCCCCCAGCAAACAGAAATGGTGGGGCGCATTTTACATAACGGCAAAAACCTGCTACTGCTAATTAACGATATCCTCGACCTCTCCAAAATCGAAAGTGGTCGCACAGAATTAAAAATTGAAAAATTTCATTTAGGGCATTTAGTAATGGATGTCGCCCGGGAATTCGGAAATCAAGCCACCGATAAGAACGTGGCAATGGCCGTCAGCGTCTGCTTGCAGGATCAGTTTATACTTAATGACAAGTTGCGCCTGCGGCAAATTTTGGTCAATCTCGTTTCCAACGCGGTTAAATTCACGCATGAGGGCAGCATTTACATTGAGGTGCGGCAATTAAATTGCGATCGGCTAAGTATAACCGTTCGGGATACAGGAATCGGCATCTGTGAAAAGTATCTTCCCCACATTTTCGACAAGTTCCACCAAGGCGACCAAACCACAACTCGCCACTATCCAGGCACCGGTTTAGGACTAGCTCTTTGTGCTTCTTTAGTCAAGATGCTCGACGGTACAATTACTGCCGAAAGTCAACCCAAAAAAGGTTCGATATTTCGGATGGAATTCCCGCGAAAACTTTACCCTAAAAAACTCACTGGCTGACTGAAAACCTTTTTTTTAGAACTTCTGAAAAATAGGACTGTATATAGATTATAGGGGAGCATCTGTAGGGAAACGCCCAGACCTAAGTCCGGCGCGGGGTGCTTCGACTTTCAATAATTGGTATAAGATTCATGATTAGAGTTCTTGCAAAAGTCAAATTCACGCCCCGCAATTCCCCCCTTATTAAGAGGGTAAACCAGAATAATCCTGCCTCCTCTCTTCCCTTTGAATCAGAGAAGTGTTCCCAATAGGGCGGGTGGAGTGAAAGTAGTTCGCTCAGTTGAAATGTGCTGTAGCAAGACTTTGTTAAACTGGTATTATATTTACAGGAAATTGCTTATCTCAAGAGTGGTGTAATAGTCAGGGCGAGCGGTTGTTTCGCGATCGCTCGCCCTGACATACTATACTCATGCAACTAAAAAAAGCAAGTATTAAAACCGGATTTAGTATACAAACCTGCGGACACAGTGAGGTTTATTTATGTCCGCTAATCATAGAAAACCGGCTTTTAATGTCTCCTTTATTCTTCAGTCTGCGGAGGACGTTAGGCGAAGATCAGTCGATCCGCAGGCTGCGTTTGACTCTCTGCTGCGGTTTGAACCGCCGAGTTTTATCTACAGACTAGAAGTTTTCCCTACTTCGGCCTGAGTAGCAATTGGTTTAACATCGGTGTAGCCCATAGTATTAGCTACGTCGCGCAGCACTGTTATTTGCTGTTCAAACTCAAGACCTTCAATTTGACCCAACACGCCATTGACAGCCTCAGTTGCCTCATATCCTTCGGGGATATCGACAATTGTTTCTCCCATACCAATAGCCCAAGCATACCAAACAACCAACTGATTGTTAGCAGTTAAAGCTCCGTAAGCGTGAGAATACGGCGTGTCGTCGCCGTTGACAATACCGCGCATTATATTCAGTTGTTGGTCATGGGAAAGCTTGTAAAAATCATCAAGCAGCATGGGAGCTAATTGTGGGTCGGCGGCGGCGGGAGCGGCTGGTGTAACTGAATCTCCCATTTTTTCATAAACAAAGTAGAGCAGCGCCAGTTTTTCATCTGTACCCAACCCGTTGATTGCCTGAACTATGTTTTGAGTTTCGTTGGAGAGAGAGTGAGGATTGGTCGCGGCGGGTGAGTTCATAAATAAAATTCCTTAAAAATGTTTCCAGAATATATAAGTATCAAGATTTGTAAGTGCAAGTCACCATCCCCTAGAGGTAATACCATTTGAGATTTGAGATTTGAGATTTGAGATTAAACAATGGGGAATGGCTGAGTATGTATGGGTTTGGAGCTTGCCTAAAGTTGCATTATTTTCAGAAAGTGGTGTAATGTTAACACACCACCCTAGAATAAATCATCCTTAAGATAGAAGCCAACGATACATCTGCGGGTAGATGAAAAAGCCTGGGCTTCAAGTAATAATTGATACAGTGCATTGTTAAATAAAACTAGCAAGGAGTCGGCTATGTCTGAAATCAATCCAGAAGTCAATAACATTGAAAACTTTGACGCTCAGCAGATCACTGAAAGCGCGGAAGCTGGAGAACAAAAGTTGCCGACCGTTAATGTATCAGCAGACTACGAAGCTTCAAAAGAATTCAGCGTTAGTGACATCGATCGCACGAGTGCCGGCGCCGAAGCTGCCGCCGCTGCAACTGCACCTAAATTTCCTATTCCCGCCCCTACAGATAATATTGCAAAGCCTGCAGATACAAGCGGCAATCCCAATGATTTTCGTTCGATGGCTCACGACATTACGCCTGCAGGTACACCGGGCGAAGTTACCGACGATTTGATGCAGAAAGCGATCGATCTTGGGACTCCTGGCAGTTAATTTAGAAATTCTCCATCCTCGATGCAAAAGCTCTGTATTGTAGGGTGCTGATGGCGCGCCTTACCCCTATAATTCGCGCGTCAAATCACTTTTTGCATAAATCCTGAATTGTTAAGTGAGTGCACGATAAGCTGCAATACAGTAGGGACACAACACTGTTGTGTCCTTAAAGCATTAGTTTTAAGTCTTTCTAATCGCTTAATTTTAAGTGGATCGCCCGACAAATTTTGCCGACAGTGCGATCGCCCAAAATTTCAATTACTAAATCCACCCGATCGCCCTCCTCAACGATCGACTTAATAAATAACTCGGGATGCAGCGCTTTCCAGAAATATTCGACAAACCGATTAATTTCAGCTTCTGACATTCCCGACTTCCCCGTCGCCATCATTTCCCGTTCCGCCTGATTGCGCCACACTTGAGAAAGGCGATAATCTTGGGGATACAAAACCATCAACCGATCTAATCGGTTCCACAGCGGCAGATAGTCGTGCAGCTTTGCATTCATATCGCGCGCAAACTGACAGTCGCTTTCTGTAGAAATCGGAAACGGTGCACCCGCCAAAAACTCGTTTAATTTGGCATCAAGCACCGGATTCACCCCGACAAACCAACCTTCAAAAAGTACAATATCCGCACCGGAAATAATTTCGGGTTGACTTCTATCTCCTGCACCTGCGTAGGCGGATTTGTCAAACCTGGGAATTTCTATATTTTTATTAATTATATCCGGTTTGATGGCATCAGATTTGGGATGGTCAACTGCTGCTAAATTGCGAGTTTGAGAACCGCGCAACTTGTCTAAAACTGCGATTCCCAAGTCAATATCGTGAGTGCCGGGGGGGCCGCGCCAAATTAAACGCGGGTCTGCTTTTTGGAGTTGTTGGCGATCGGCATAAGTCTTGTAAAGATCGTCTAAAGAAAGGCTGACAGTAGAATATCCCAATTTTGCCAGAATCAGCCTCAAAACTTGGCATAAAGTAGTTTTTCCCGTTCCTTGCCCCCCTAAAATTCCTTGAATTAAAGGACGGTTTAAACTTTGTTTGGCCGTCGATAATTGCATTGCCAGCGGCAGCCAAAGATTCCACAAAGTTTCGAGAAAAACATTTGACTTTAGCGGGAAAGTATGCAGTTCGTCAAGAAGAGAAAAGAATAAATCGGTTTTGCAGCGGACAACATCGGCTGCATTGTCGGGAGTAATGCCAAAAGCGCGCGCTCGCAAATCATCTGCAAGTTCCCAAAAAGCCAGGTGCTCGAAGTCGGGCGCGGTGGGGCGATCGCCGGCTTGCCACCGATGTAAAATTTCAACAGGCGTTACAGTCGATCGATCCATCTTCTCAAAAGTCTTGATGCCAAAGCGGGTTTTGTACAAATCCTATCTGCAATTGACAAATATTTGACCCCACTCAAAACGGATACAAGCCCCAACTCGGGTCGTGGAGAGTTCAAAAATTCCGACCTTAGTTCAAATTAAGATTTTTTTAAGAACACGTTTATGTAAATACTATCTACAGCAGACAAATATTTCACCATTTTTTAAGAACCTAGTTTGAAAGCCTCGACAAATAAATTGTAAGTCAGACCAATTTTCAGAGCATTGAGCATCTCCACCCACAAAGAACCTGCCGCAGGCCGCGGGCCGCCGTAAACCAGCCAGTTCACCAACTCGGTCAACAACACCAACAGCCCGGCCGCGATAATATCCCAATCCGCAGATTGTCCCGCAATGGTCGAAATAGCTGTTCCCAAAAAAGTGCCGAACAGCAGGCTAATTAGCAGGAGCGAAATCCGCCGCCAAGGATTGCTCAGCCAGCCTCGGAAGCGATCGCCCAGAACATCAATCAATCTGTTAATTCGGGTATTCTGCATAAAAGTTATACCATTTGAGATGAGATATTAGAGATTGGAGATGGGGAATCACTGATAACTACTGGGGTTTGGAGAACTGGCTTATAGTGGCATTCTTTTTTTAAACAGGTATTAAAAGTTATACCCATGAGTAAACAAATGCCCCTCCCGACCAACTCCAAATCCTTACCGGAGTCAGTATGTCGCAATCTAAAATCTCAAATTTAACATCTAAAATGGGATTGAGCGATCGGCGACTTATAGCCGAGAACGGTCAAGTAATAAAGTGTAACTGTATCTTTTGGCACAGCAGCCCCGGGTTTTACATTAAAAATAGTTAAGACTAATTGCGGGTGCAGCCTATCCTTTAAGCCTAAAATTTATGAATCTTAAAATTTACCAGATCATAATTGGAGTGTGGATCGTCTTAATTACAGGAATGTTTTTAGGACGTTTTGAAATCACTATCTCCAACGGTTCAAATCAGTCGAGCGATTGGCCCTCACAAGCCACCGCACATCCCCGCACACCCCCGGTTCCCCCAGTCCCGACAGCTTCTGCAGGCACCGCCAGCGAGTCCAAGCCCGACTCAACACCAACCCCCCCAGAGTCAGAGGAGGAATTGGTTTCCTCAATCCCTTTAGATGCTAAAGCCTCCGGCCTTTTGCGCGTCAGCAACCGCAGCGAACACCCAGTGCGAGTGGCCCTGCTGTCGAAACGGCAAGCCAAGGAATCCTATGGCAAGCCCGCGCACTGGGATTTTGCGCCGGGGGAAGGCGGCGGCAAGGGCCTGATGCTATCGCTGCCCGAGGGCAATTTACAAGTCAAACGGGGAGACATTCTGGTGGTTTTTGCTCAAGATGGTTCTCGCCGCTACTGGGGGCCTTTCGTCGCCGGGGAGACATCCTCGCCGGCTTGGAACAGCACAGCCGGAGAATGGCAGTTAATTTTGCAGCATTAAACCCTTAGCTCCAAGTGCCGAGATTTTGGTCGAGAAACCCGGTTTATAGGGTTTTATTGAGAACGATGCCGCTATGTGAGTTAACCTCGCATAGCGGCATCATTATAAAGAACAGGCTTTCCGGCCTGTTCCACAAAGAGTGAATTTTCTTGTGGGGTGGGCATCCTGCCAGCCCATGAAAGCCTTGTTGAGAATGGTGCAACATCTCTGTTTAACCGGATGCGATCGACTTGGGAGTTTCGAGAATGCGAATCTTTCGGTAGACTCTCTATGCGAGCTAAAATTTTAAATCTAAAATCGCAGGAAGTTTAGGTGAAGGAAGTTATTAAAAGTTTGTCAGAGTTTAGAAATCGCCCGTTAGCGAAGCCCTCGAAGAGGATCGCACCTTTGTTGCTGTCGCTGTTGTGGCTGTGCGCCATCGCCTGGGTGGGTTTCTTGTGGAATCTGGGCAACAGCGGTTTAGTTGACGAAACCGAACCCTTGTTTGCCGAAGCCGCCCGTCAAATGACGGTGACAGGGGATTGGATCACTCCTTATTTCAACGGCGAAACCAGGTTTGACAAGCCGCCGTTGATTTACTGGCTGATGGCGGTGGCTTACCGCATTCTGGGTGTTAACGAATGGGCCGTGCGTCTTCCCTCGGCCTTGTGCGCGATCGGTCTGACTTGCCTGGGATTCTATACCCTACAACAGTTTACTGACTCGAAGGAACAACGAAGAAGGAAGGAGGAAGAAGGAAGAGGGAATGAAGAAGAAGGAAAATTCTTCCCCACTCAAAACTCTAAACTCAAAACTCCCCGTCTTCCTATCTTTCTTTCTACTCCTTGGATTGGTGCTGCCCTAATAGCTTTAAATCCCCAAACTCTTGCCTGGGGACGGACTGGCGTTTCAGATATGCTATTAGTCGGCTGTATGTGTTCGGCACTGCTTGCCTTTTTCCTCGGTTACACTCTAGAAGAACAGAGAGAACAAGCAGAAGTTTCCACCGTTTCCGCTTCCAGATTTCCCAATAAGTGGTATCTGATTTTTTACGTACTAATTGCCTTAGCAATTCTGGCTAAGGGGCCTGTGGGAATTGTCGTGCCAGCGCTGATTGTTGGCAGCTTCGGGCTTTATTTGGGAAATTTTCGGCAACTTTGGCGCGAAATGCGTCCGGTGTCGGGAATCTTGATTATTCTGGCGATCGCGTTGCCTTGGTACATTTTAGTTATTTTAGCCAACGGTCAAACTTATATTGACAGCTTTTTTGGCTATCACAATTTCCAGCGTTTTACTGGAGTAGTGAACAAGCACTCGGCGCCTTGGTATTTTTACTTTTTTGTAGTGCTAGTGGGTTTTGCGCCTTGGTCGATTTATTTGCCTGTGGCGATCGCCCGCACCCGTTTTTGGCAGCGCAGTTACTGGCGTCGTCAACCGCGATCGGCTCAGTTGAGTTTATTTGCCCTATTTTGGTTCGGCTGCATCTTTAGCTTTTTCACGATCGCCGTTACCAAATTGCCGAGTTATGTATTGCCTTTAATCCCCGCCGCTGCGATTTTGGTAACGCTGCTGTGGAGCGATATTATTGCAGGCAATGAACCCGATAACAGGCGGATAAAGTTAGAAAAAAAACCGAATTATTTACCGCGAGGGCTGTTAGCTACATACATTTTCAATGTCGTATTTTTATTAATTATAGCCGGAGCAACTTTCTACTGCTACAACTGGCTCGGAGACGACCCGGCAATGCCCAATTTTCCCCAAGCAATTCAGCAGTCGGGAGTGCTGATTGTCGGCGGTACGATTTGGATAATTACAGCGGTGGCGATCGCACTTTTACTCTGGAAGCGGCAACAGCGCTGGATTTTGGTTGCTAACCTGATCGGGTTAGTAGCATTTATCATCTTTGGTCTTACTCCAGCCTACAAAGTGGTCGATATCAACCGCCAATTACCTCTGAGACAGTTAGCGCAGGTTGCGGTTCAACAAAAACTGCCGGGGGAAGAGTTGCTGATGGTTGGTTTCTGGAAACCAAGTCTGGTTTTTTATACCGAAGGGCCGGTGACTTACTACCGAGCTGTCCAAAAGGCGATCGACTACGTTAAGGAATCTAAAAACCCAACTTCTCCCTCTATTTTGGTGCTGGGATATCCCGAGAAATTTGTGCAATTAGGATTGCAGCCAAATCAATATCAATTGGTGGAGAGTCGGGGCGCTTACCAACTCGCCAGGGTTCCGAGAACCGCGTTTCGCTAGTGTCTATAGTGTGATCTCATACTTGTTAAAGAAGGTAGAAAAATGATTAAAACTAACAATTTTGAACTACTTGCCGTCGAAAGGATTCACGTAGAAGCTTTGTTACGCAATAAAAGCGAGCTTGCAGCAATTTTAAATGTCATATTGCCGAATAGCTGGCCTCATTTCCCGGAAGCATTTTCCCTCCCTGCTGACGAATCTTGCGAATCCAATCCACCTCCAACTGACTGGGGCAACTACTTCTTTCTTCATCCCAAAAATGAAGTGCTTGTCGGCAATGGAGGTTTCAAAGGCTCACCTGATGAGTCGGGGACTATAGAGATAGGTTATGAAATTGCTTCCGAATATTGGAATCGCGGATTTGCAACCGAGGTGGTACAGGGAATGATCGATTATGCTTTCGCTCACGAGGAGGTTAAAGCAGTCATCGCCCACACTTTAGCTGAAAAAAATGCCTCAAATAGGGTGTTGCAAAAAGTGGGAATGAAGTTCATTGTAGAGGTGGACGATCCTGAAGAAGGCAAGATATGGCGATGGCAAATAAGCAGGGATGAATATCATCCGACTTGAACTGTAACGCCGTTTCGCTGTTTAAGTCACTGGTTTTGGCGGTAATTTGAAGGTTCTCGGTTGGAGCATAAAATCTGCCAGATTGAATCAAAGCTATAATCTAGTCACTACCTAAAAGCCGAAGCTCGGAGCCTACAATGGTTTCAATTCTCAACAACCCCTCCTCGTTAATCCATGAGATTTGCCTTGAAAAAGTCGAGGGGTGGAAGTTGTTCAAATTTAGTGAATCGCTGCAACAGCGCCTGGAAAATTTGTTAGAGAAGAAGAAGGCTGATCAACTAATGGCAGAAGAGGTAGCGGAACTCGATGCCATTGGGGAATTAGATCGTATCTTTACCCACATCAATGCAATCATGGTGGCTGAAGATGTCAATCAGTAATCCGACGAGACAGGCGGTTCGAGAAAGAGCGAGGTATTGCTGCGCCAATTGATACTCTGATCAGGTATGATGTTGAAGTTGCGGTACGATTTACTCGACTTAGAAACATAACTTTGGCGAAAGTGCGGTATGATCTATCAATGAGAGTGTTCTTCTACCGCCGTTGTAGTATAATTAATAGTTATATGGCAAGTTCATACTTTAATGGTAAGAAGTCAAATGTCATACTCATCTCTCGCAAACATAGTATTTCCGGTCGGACGAACAGAAGCAAATGTTATATCGCTGCTTGGTACAGCAACTCTACTAAATAGTCCTGGAAAGTTTGTTACGGCGGCCCATGTTACTAATAAAGATGAGCAGAATCTAGTCGTGGTTGTAAAACCTGATAATTCGAGCATTAATGACTATCAAGATACTTCTGATGAGCGAGTTCAGGGAATTCCGGTTCGCATTGAAGCTATTGATCCTTTCACAGATTTGTGTATTTTGTCTGCTGATATTAATGCGTTCTCTAATATATCGATGGGTAGCACAGATCTTCTAAATTTTGGCAGTGTTGTTGATATTTTTGGTTATCCTCACGCAGATCATGGAAGATTGGTACTCACTCATCAACGAACTGAGATCGGTGCACGAATCTTAATTAAAAATGGAATAGTCAAAACCAAGCACGTCGTGCTAAATACTCAGGCTCGCCCAGGTCAATCTGGAAGCCCTATATTCTCTGCATACACTACTACAGTCGTTGCTATTCTCATTGGGTCATATGCTCCGGGTGGTGGAGGCGGTATTTCATTGGGTGGAGTAGATCCGCATACCCTCCATCAGACTACTCATGCGGTCTCTGTTGAGTACGTTAGGGAAATGTTGTAGATATGGAAAATAAATTAGAACAATTATTTCAGGTTGATAATGAAGAGTGGCTCAAAACGCTGCCTAAATACCAAGAAAAAATGATCAAGCAGCTAGTGGATTCCACTAACTCTTACGAAGAGGCAGCAAAACAGTGGCTGAATGCAATGCCAGAGCACACATTCCCATTTGGAACCCAACAAGCGAAAAATCTATCTATTGAAAAAGTCCGGGAGGAAATGGAAAAATTCTTAAGCGGCGATGAAAAATACGCTGATGAACACAAACAGCTACTTTCTTCGTCAGAGGTACTACAAAAAACTCTTGTGAGTTCTGTTTCAGCAGCAATCGCCCCAGTAATAGGTACGGCAGCAGCCTACATCATGCCTGTTGTTGTTCTTGTATTCATGACAATGACTAAGATTGCGGATCAACCCATTGTTATTGCAGGACAGAGTAGCAATGCAGTGTTATTTTCTGAAGCTGACTCGGCATCTGTGCAGGAGACACTGTATCTTCTATCAGTACCAGGGATGCGGGAATCGATTCGGGAAGGAATGGCAACGCCGATCGAGGATTGCGCTAGGGAGTTGGAGTGGTGAATTGGAATCTGGTATATACCAAACAGGCACAGAAAGATGCCAAAAAGCTCGCTTCTAGCAATTTACGAGACAAAGCGCAAGAGTTACTCGACATCATTCAAACCAATCCGTTTCAGAATCCGCCACCCTATGAGAAATTGGTGGGAGATTTGGAAGGTGCATATTCACGGCGAATCAACATTCAGCATCGTCTGGTGTACGAGGTGATTGAGTCCGAGAATACGGTAAAAATTTTGCGGATGTGGACGCATTATGAGTAGTGTTTCTAACAGGTTAACTAATACAGGGGTAGATCGATCGCTCTTTGGAGTGGTGAGGAGAACCCACTAGACGTGCAATAATCAGCCATATTCTCTGGTACGCGATCGCCTGAACCTATGGATGCGCTAATCGGCAAAACTTTACAGGGTGGAAAGTACACCCTCGAACAAGAATTGGGCCGCGGCGGCTTTGGAATAACTTTCAGGGCAAATCACCGCTATTTAGGACAGCCTGTAGTCATTAAAACCCTCAACGAATCTCTGCGGCAGCAACCCAATTTTGCTGAGTTCGATCGCAAGTTTCAAGACGAAGCGAGGCGGTTGGCTTCCTGCGTCCATCCGAATATTGTCCGCGTCAGCGATTTCTTTGTGGAAGACGGGCAGCCTTATATGGTGATGGACTACATTGCCGGTCAGAATTTGGGCGATGTAGTCGGTTCAAATAATCCGCTACCAGAAAATCTCGCAATTCTCTACATCAGTCAAATTGGGGCTGCGTTGAAGGCAGTTCATCAAAAGGGTTTGCTGCACCGAGATGTCAAGCCGCAAAACATTCTTTTGCGCCAAGGTACTCAGGAAGTCGTGCTGATTGATTTTGGCATTGCCCGCGAGTTTACTCCCGGCGCAACCCAAAGTCACACTAATATGGTGTCCGACGGCTACGCGCCCCCAGAACAGTATTTCGCTCAAGGAAAATATACGCCCGCCACAGATGTTTACGGTATGGCGGCGACGCTTTACACCTTACTGACAGCACAAGTGCCGGTGGCTGCAATTTTGCGTACCAGCCAGCCGATGCCTTCACCCCGTGACTTGCGGCCTCAGCTAAGTGCGACTGTCAGCTCTGCGGTGATGCGGGGGATGACGGTAGAAGCTCAAAATCGCCCTGCTAGTGTGGATGAGTGGCTGTCGCTGCTGCATGGGCAGGGGGGTGCAGCGTCGCCGAGCACCGGGCCGACAGTGGCGGTGATTCCGGGACACGGGCCTCAGTCGCCTGCAGGTTCCAGAACAGCGCCTGCTGTGGTGTCTTCTGGGGACAACAACCGCAAGGTTTGGTGGATTTTGGGGTTCGTGACGATCGCACTTATTGTGGCAGGTTTTGTCGGTATTGCTAGGGTTTTCCTCAACCGGCCGTCTTCGGAACCCGCACCAGTCGCCCAGGACGATCGCACTTCGGCCCCTGCAGATCCAGACGCGCGCTCCAGCCCCGCACCCATTCCCGCGCCGACACCAACGCCAGCGCCGACTCGCAGAGAAACACCAGCGCCGGCTGCTGAAACACCAGCGCCGGCTGGTGAAAATCCAGCGCCGGCTGTTGAAACTCCAGCGCCCGCTGCTGAAACTCCAACACCAGCCCCAGCGCCAACACCAGCGCCTTCTCCGGAAGCTGTCGAACCCACACCAACGGAAAAACTTGTTGACAAAGAGTTGCCGCCAGATCGATCGCCCGCACCTAGCGAACAACCGGGAACCAATTATCAGAAGAGTCCCACAATCCCTGGGTATACCGTTGGTACGGCGGAAAGTCAGATTTTATCGGAATTGGGAGAACCCACTGACTCTCAAGCGCGAGGCTATTGGCCGAATACTCGCACGGCACTTTACGAAATATTGCCCAATCGGATTACTCTCGGGTACATTTACGATCGCGATTCGGGCGAGCTAGTACAAACAGAGGGTTCTTTTGCCCAGTCGGTGGACGATTTGGTGGTGCGAACCGCCTTAAACGGGATGGTGGGCGGCGCCAGCCGGGAGATTTTGCAAGGATTGGGCGACGTGCAGCAGCGCCGGAGCAATCGGTTTACGTTTAGGAAGGGTTCGCTTGAAGGGATGATCGAACGCAACGAGCGCGATCGGATTTACATCGGCGTCTGGGACGAAAATTTGCATTAAACTTGGCAGGGCTGACATTTTGCACCCTTGTCAATAAACCTGGGCGGGATCTTCGGCCCACCCCACAGGAAAACTCAACTCTTGTGCCACAGGCCCGAAAGCCTGTTCAAGAAAATGGTGCAAGATGTAAATATTCCAGACTCAGCTTTGTGCCAAAATCCCAAATCCAAAATCTAAAATCGGTTGACTTGACGCAACACGAAATATTGTCTATCATAAAAGAACACACGAGGGGCTGTAATGGTTTCGACAGGGTGGCGAAAGCTGCTCCGTGATGCAGGTCGAGAGGGAGTCTACTCTCGTTAATATCGGCTCAAAAAAAATAGTAAATGCGAACAACATCGTTCCTTTCGCTCGCAAAGCCGTAGCTGTAGCCTAAAAACTTCTTGAGCTTGGTTTAGAGTGTATGCCACCTGACTCCGTTAACGGTAGCATAACAACCCCCAACGGATGCCCTAGCTAAACGTTTCTAGTCGGCTAGCTGGGAAAGCAATCACTAGAAAATCCCCCCATTTGGGATAAAAATGGTTCCCGCCCCGAGGATTAGAGGGGATAAACCTGTGAACGATCGGAAGGTAAATACCCGCTTTGGACGGCAGTTCGATTCTGCCCAGTTCCATAAAAAAAGTGACGTAAAATCAATGGTTTAAGCCATTTGAAAGTTACTTTAAAGCATTAAAAGGGCCCAGAGTTAACTCTGGGCCCTTTTGTTTGGCATTCCATGTTCAATCTAAAACCTAAAATCTAAAATCTAAAATAGATTAGCTGGATCGACTAAGTAAAAATACATAAATTACCCACCCATTAGCTACGCTGCGGACTCATATAATTAGAACTTCACCCTGTCTGTGCGTTCTTGGAGCCTGTCGGGCGATATACTATTAGGCGGTAAAGCATTAAAAATCTTTACAAAGACCCCGATTTCTAAGCCTACTCCTACGAAGGACGGGTGAAAAATTATATGCTGACCGCTCAAAAGCTGGACAAATGAACCCAGGAATTGACTTACAAGGAAGTTTCGTAGAAGCCCTCATGAATTTGGGCTTACCGGCGGACATCGCCCAAGTGCTTTGGCTACCGCTGCCGATGTTGCTGATGATTGTCGCTGCCGTTTTCGGGGTACTCACTAGCGTCTGGCTGGAACGGAAAATTTCCGCCGCCGCTCAACAGCGGGTAGGCCCGGAATTTATCGGCCCTCTGGGAGTGCTAGCACCCGTTGCTGACGGTCTGAAGTTGGTATTCAAAGAAGACATTGTACCGGCCAAAGCTGACGCGCTGCTATTTACCCTAGGCCCGGTAATTGTGGTGATTCCAGTTTTTCTCTCCTACTTAATCGTGCCCTTCGGAGAGCATATGCTGATCGCCGATATCGGGACAGCGATATTTCTGTGGATTGCTCTTTCTAGCATTCAGCCGATCGGCTTGCTGATGTCCGGCTATGCTTCAAACAACAAATACGCCCTCCTCGGAGGACTCAGAGCCGCGGCTCAATCCCTCAGCTACGAAATTCCCCTAGCTTTGGCAGTATTGGCAGTCGTGATGATGTCCAACAGCCTCAGTACGATCGACATCGTACACCAGCAAGCCGGCTACGGCATTGTCGGCTGGAATATCTGGCGCCAACCCGCAGGTTTCCTGATTTTCTGGATTGCAGCACTAGCAGAATGCGAACGCTTGCCCTTTGACCTCCCGGAAGCAGAAGAAGAATTGGTAGCAGGATATCAGACTGAGTACACAGGCATGAAATTTGCTTTGTACTATATCGCTTCCTACGTTAACCTCGTCCTTTCTTGCCTGCTAGTAGCAGTTTTGTACCTCGGCGGCTGGGAATCCCCCATTCCTGTCGAAGTGCTGACAAATGCGCTGGGATTGAGCGAGACGACTCCTTGGTTGCAGGTAATTACTGGCTTGCTGGGCATTACAATGACCATGTTGAAAGCCTACTTTTTCCTGTTTCTGGCAGTTCTACTCCGCTGGACTCTGCCGCGAGTTCGGATCGACCAATTGCTAGATTTGGGATGGAAGTTTTTGCTGCCCGTTGCTTTAGTTAATTTGCTATTGACCGCAGCTTTGAAGCTTGCCTTTCCCTTTGCTTTTGGCGGTTAATTGATAATAGGTAAATGGCAACAGCTAAAAAAAATAGCTGTTAACCAATTACCTATTATCAATTAGCAATTACCAAAAACTCAAGTACAGAGAGAGAACACCATGTTAAAATTCCTCAATCAAGTAGGCGAATACGCCAAAGAAAGTTTTCAAGCTGCTAAGTATATCGGTCAAGGTCTAGGTGTTACTTTTGACCACATGAGACGCCGCCCGATTACGGTGCAGTATCCTTACGAAAAATTAATTCCTTCCGAACGTTTTAGGGGCAGAATTCACTTTGAATTTGACAAGTGCATCTCCTGCGAAGTGTGCGTTCGGGTATGTCCGATCAACTTACCTGTAGTGGATTGGGAATTTAACAAAGAAACCAAGAAGAAACAACTCAAGCACTACAGTATCGATTTCGGTGTTTGTATCTTCTGCGGCAACTGCGTAGAATATTGTCCGACTAATTGTTTGTCGATGACAGAAGAGTATGAGTTAGCCACCTACGAACGTCATGAATTGAATTTTGACAACGTGGCCCTCGGACGTTTACCTTACAAGGTTACAGATGACCCGATGGTGACACCGATGCGCGAATTCGCTTATTTGCCGAAAGGTGCGATCGACCCTCATGAAGTTCCCAGCACCGATCGCCGCGCCGGTCTGCGTCCAGAGGAAATTATCGAAAAGTAGGTAATGGGGCATGGGGCATGGGGCATAGTTAGTAATTAGTGATGAGTGGTTACTTGTTAGTAGTTTTTCTAATAACTAAATAACTACTAACAAATGCCCAAGGCCCCATGCCCAATGTCCCCATGCCCAATTACCAATTCCCAATTACCAATTACCAAAGGATAAAAAATTGTGAATCTAGCTGAAGGGGTTCAAATTGTTTCATTTGGCATACTGTCCGTAATGATGATTGCAGGAGCACTAGGAGTAGTGCTGTTATCCAACATCGTTTACTCAGCTTTTTTGCTGTGCGGCGTATTTACCAGCATTGCCGGCTTGTACTTGTTGCTGAATGCCGACTTTGTAGCAGCAGCGCAGGTATTGATTTATGTTGGCGCTGTTAACGTCTTGATTTTGTTTGCGATTATGTTGGTGAACAAGCGAGAAGATTTCCGCACAATTCCCAACGCTTGGGTGCGTCAAGTAGCAACCGCAGTAGTTTGCGTAGGCTTGTTTGCGCTTTTGGGTACGATGGTGGTGTCTACTCCTTGGACTATTGTGGCAACGACGGGAGCACCGGCAGAAAGTTCGATCGTCACGATCGCCAAACATTTCTTCACCGACTTTTTGCTGCCTTTCGAGTTAGCATCAGTGTTTTTGCTGATGGCAATGGTCGGAGCAATTGTGTTGGCGCGCCGCGATTTTTTCCCGGATGAACTTTCAAAGAAGCTATCCGAAACACCTGCTTTGAGTTTGCCGGAAAGACCTCGCGAATTAGTTTCTGCCGGAGATGTGTCTTCGCCAGAATCTAAATAAAAGTAGTTAGTCTAAATGATTCGTACATTTAAGGTAGGGGGAATTTACCCGTGGTTGCCCCGCTCGGAGGTAGGTAGCTAATAACTACCCCTAGTGTATGAATGATTTAGACACGCTACAGTAGGGTGTTCACTGCACCTATCTCTCTGTCTTGTAGTAATGTTTATTGAGAAAGACTCAAAAAATTTATGCAACTGCAACTCCAGTATTTCCTGTTATTAGCCGCCGCACTTTTCTGTATTGGTATTTACGGTTTGATTACCAGCCGAAATGCAGTGCGCGTGTTGATGTCGATCGAGTTGATGCTGAATGCTGTCAATCTCAATTTGATGGGTTTCTCCAATTATCTCGACCCCGTACAAGTTAAGGGCCAAGTATTTACCGTGTTTGTAGTTACGGTAGCGGCGGCTGAAGCTGCGGTGGGTTTGGCAATTGTTTTGGCGATTTATCGCAACCGCAATACCGTAGACATGGAAGAATTTAACTTGCTGAAGTGGTAATTAATCAATAGTCATCAGTCATCAGTCATCAGTCATTAGCGAGAAACTAATGCAGATTAAAGACTGATGACTAAGGACTAATGACTTCTAGTAATTTCTAGAGTAATTCTACCCCCGAAATCAGGGATGGGGGCCGCAGGTTTCGAGAGTTGTAGTTTAACTTTTTCCACTAACGGTAGTTCTAAAAGCGCTTGAGCAATAGTATCTGCTAGGCGTTCGATTAATAAAAATTTCGACTCTTGGACTAGCTTTTGAATTAGAGTAATTGCGCTGCGGTAATCAAGAGTATGTTGAATATCATCACTTTTTCCAGCTTGCGATAAATCCAGCCAGAGAGTAACATCCACTTCAAACCACTGCCCCAAAACTTGCTCTTCCGGCAGATAGCCCGTATATCCGTAACAGCGAATTCCTGTAAGTTGAATAGAATCCATTTTGCAATAAACTAAAAGTGCGTTGTCTATACCAATTTGTATTAAACCAGATAAAGTTCTCTTTCTCTTCTCTCTCTTTTTTTGCCCTTTTCCTTCTCCCTCTGCGCTCTTTGCGCCCTCTGCGGTTCAATCACTCTTATTCTATCTTAGATTTTATAACTCTCCTCCTTTCTCCAACTTGTCGAGTAAATCCTCAGCAACTTCATACCATTTCCGCCTAATTTCAGCATCTTCTGGCTTTTCTGTCAAGCTGCGCCTTTGTAATTCTGGATATTTATTGTAATATAATTCATCAACTTTTTGATAGAAAATATCTTGATTAATGTTGAGATTTTTGCGCCGTTTACCAATCTTTTCTTGACGAATTATTTCGGCTTCCTCTAAGGATGTATCGGGAGGTTGCTGGCGCGAAGTAAATTTAGGTAAATCCGGCAACTTGGGCAACGTGAAACCAGATTTGACTACACTAAAAGCTAAAATTCCTGGCACCAAAATCACACTTAAACTCCCTAGGGTTTTCCAAGGAATTAACTTGAATGTACTGTTGTGGTTAACAATTTGAGGATTTTGGTGAACAGGAGTATGATTGCTGGTAGCAGTTTGAGTGGTGTTTTTGAAAGGGCGGCCGACAAAGTTCATTGTCACCATTTGGGAAATTATACTGCCAATTTGAGATAGTTTTGGATCTTTGAATGCTTCGCGGACTGCTTTTGCAGATTGGTAGCGATCGCCCGGTTGTTCTGCTAACATCCGATCCAATACCGTGGCTAAATTTGAGCTGACACGGACGTGCGATCGCCAATCCCAAGTTTTATTATTGATATCGTACAATTTTTGAGGCTTTTTGCCGCTTAGCAGTACCAAAGCCGTGACGGCTAAAGCGTACAAATCGCTAGCTGCAGAAACTTTACCCAGTCGCATTTGTTCGGCAGGCGAATAACCCTGTTTGCCGATCGCCGTATCCGATTGTCCGTTAAACTGAAGTACGGCATTGGCTGCGATTTGCTTGACGGAACCGAAATCAATTAAAAAGGGTAGTTTGTCAGCATCATGCTGAATAATATTATCCGGGGAAATATCGCGGTGAATTAAATTTTTTGAGTGGATGTATTCTAAAACTGGTAAAAGCTGAAATAGCAGTTGAGTAACTTCGGCTTCGGTAAAATTTTTACCTTGCTGCTGGCGCGATATCAATATTTCTTCGTAGGTTTGACCGTTGATATAATCTTGTACTAAAAATAAAGATGGATTCCCGCCCAAATCGGTTCGCAGCAGTTCTCGAAAGCGGGGAATTTGCGGGTGTTGGAGGTGGTAAAGCATACTCGCTTCGCGATCGAACAATTCGGCAGCTTTCGGACTGTGAACCACCGGAGAAAACTCTTTGAGCACGCAATGTTCGTTGTAGCGGTTGATATCTTCGGCGAGATAAGTGCGACCGAAGCCGCCCCGGCCCAATTCGCGGAGGATGCGGTAGCGTTTTTCGAGAGTCGAACCAGGGGTGAGGAGGGAGGAGTTAGACATAAACCACGGCAAATTGTTCGATTTGGGGGGTCGCCGAGCACAGTATAGCTTATTGTAGCTAAGTTTGTTTGAATGCGAGGGAAGGAAGGGCGATCGCCCCAGCAATATCAATCCTCTACTCAATAGCTTTAGCGCTCGTTTGATGATGTAGACTCTCCCTCATCATTATCAGAAAAACGACTAAACTAAGCGCTATTTCTGGACTAGCTTTTAACTAGAATTGCTTCTCATTCTGATGTTGTCGTCAAATCGAGGTGAAGTCAACTGGGTGTGCATATTCTGCACAATTGTGTCCCATTAGGTGATTCAGCTTTTGGGGAGATGTCTAATGTTTCTGCTCCCAATGACAACTTGAGTAATTTTACTTAATTCTGTCTGCTCTGGAAATAGCGATCGCCTCTAGGGGCAGTTATACACAATATAAATATTTTGTCAATGCGTAAGTCTTAGAAGTAAGATACTGGGGAGCGGTCTTTTCTGAGAATCAGAAACAATTCTATACATAAATTTGTCAAAAAATGTATGACTCTATGGTGTCGAAGAATAGAATATTTACCAAAGGTAGGAGTCTTCCGTAGAGAAGAGGATAAAGTAGTTATAGGACTAAAGTTTTTTGTAAGAATTTTAATTAATGTAATGTAATAAAAATGACAGGGATTAGCATCTTCGTTCAACTATAATACGTATTGCTGGGCCAAAGACAGCGTAATATTGATATTAACCAAGTACCTGGACAAATTCTAAAAAAGCCTCAGCCAGTTAGTGGATGACTGCAACTCCCAAAGTTCCGTTAGGTCTGCTCTTGGTTCCACTAGGGTAAACGCATCTAATTTCTAAATTCCCATATATAGCGTTTGAGTAGAGACACAAACGCTACAGGTGGAAAAACCGTTCTCAATAAACAACAATAAAGCCAAGTCCGCAGTGCTAAAACCCCTCGTTATTGACAAGATGCGTTTACCCTGTTGGTTCGACCTTTTATCCTAAATATTTTTGGGGGTGTAGGAATAACGGGGTATGTCTCTTTACAGAATGGACAAATAGCTACTCAATAAATTGTCAAACTCCGCCATGAGGCTAGAATACAGATTGACAATTATCCTCATAGCCCTTTAAAAATCAATCATTATCCATTACTTATTAGATTATGAACAAGCCCTTACATCAGCACCTCACAGAACCCATAAATTTAATCGCATTGTTGTTGATTTTTATATTTCCTTTTGCTCTGGTAGTTTATCAATTAATTGCTGAAATTGATATTAAAATTGAATCTACTCAAAAAGAAAAACTCGGCTTGGCTTATAACTCTCCTTTGAAAAATTTGCTTGTCGCTGTTATTGAACACCGCACGCAAGTTAACCAATATTTAAATGGGGACAAGTCTTTAGCCCCTGCGATCGCCACGGCAACACAAAAGATCGAGACGGCAATCCAAAACCTCAATGCAGTGGAAAAACAGCTATCGCCCCACTTTAAAACTAGCCCGCAATGGCTAGCGCTCAAAACTTCCATTAATGGCAACTGGCAGCGATTAAAAAAGCAAAATTTAAACTTATCTCCTACCAAAAGCTGGCAAGAGCATACAAATATTGTTAATGATATCCTCGCTTTAATTGCCCACATCGGAGATGTTTCTAATCTCATTCTCGATCCAGCTTTAGACAGTTATTATTTAATGGATACCGTGATCAAGCAGCTACCATTAACGGTAGAAAATACGGCTCAAGCTAAAGATATAGGTGCAAAAATCGCCGCTCAACACGCTAAACAAAAAATTGCCGACAGCGATAGAGCAAAACTTTTGATTATTCGGAGTTTAATTGCACCGCCTATACAATCAGTAGAAAGAGGCTTGCAAATTTCTGCTAATGCTAATCCGCAAATTCACCGGCAACTATCCACGAGCATGCGCGAAAATTTCAAGGATATCAAAAGATTTATTGACTTACTCGACAAAGATATCATTAATGCCAACAGCATCAACTTACAGCCATTCGTATATATAGCTACAGCCGAAACGGCCCTAAAGTCGCAATTAAACCTTTACGATACAGCTTTTCCACTTTTAGATCGTTTATTGGAACAGCGGCTGAATCAGTTAGTTGGTAGAAAATATCAAATCATCGGGTTTGCACTGCTAGTATTAGCGGTAGTTACTTACGTTTTTCTAGCTTTGATCAGCAACCGCAAAAAGCGCCAGCAATTTGAAAAAGAATTGCAAGCTGCTGAAGCCAAATATCGCAGCATTTTTAACAATTCAATTAATGGAATTTTCCAAATTACGCCAGCCGGCGAATATCTTAGCGCTAATCCAGCCTTGGCTGAAATTTATGGTTATAATTCTCCTGGCGAATTCATTAGCAAATTAACCAATATTAACCAACAACTTTATATAGATCCCAACCGTCGAGAAGAATTTATAAAAATTATAAGCGATCGCGGCAGTATTGCCGACTTTGAATCTCAAGTTTATCGCCGGGACGGTAATATTATTTGGATTTCAGAAAATGCTCGCGCTATTTGTGATGATAATGGCAATATTCTCTACTACGAAGGTACAGTAGAAGACATTACCGAATCCAAACGTGCCGAACAAGAAATTTATGCCGCTAAAGAAGCAGCAGAAAATGCCAACAAAGCCAAAAGCGAGTTTCTGGCTAACATGAGTCACGAACTGCGAACCCCACTCAACGGGATCTTAGGCTATGCCCAAATCCTCAAACGTTCTGTAAAACTAGGAGAACACGAACAAAATAGCATTGACATTATCTACCAGTGCGGTTCTCACCTGCTAACTTTGATTAACGATATTCTCGATCTGTCTAAAATAGAAGCTCAGAAAATGGAACTCTACCCTACAGAATTTCATTTTCCCGCTTTTCTACAAGCCGTTGCCGAAATTTGTCGCATTCGCGCCGAACAAAAAAGTCTCAAATTTAGCTACCAACCCGATCCCGATTTACCCATTGCCATTCACGCCGACGAAAAACGCTTGCGACAAGCATTAATTAACCTCCTTGGTAACGCCATCAAATTTACCAAAATAGGAGACATAAGTTTTAGTGTCAGTTTAATTGAAAAAAATATTAATTGTTCCAATCAAAACCGCTATAAAATTCGCTTCAGTGTCAAAGATACAGGAATAGGAATTAAACCAGAAGAAATCGCCAAAATATTTTTACCTTTTGAACAAGTTGGATCTCGCAAAAATCAAGCAGAAGGAACGGGATTAGGACTGGCAATCACTCAAAAAATCATTCAATTAATGGGCAGTACCATTCAAGTCACCAGTCAATTACAAATGGGCAGTATTTTTGGGTTTGATTTAGATTTATTAGAAGCCACAGAATGGGTTAATACAAGTTCTCAAACTGACAGAGGTAAAATTATTGGATTTAAAGCAGATACCCAAAAAATTCTCGTGATTGACGATCGTTGGGAAAATCGCTCGGTCATTGTTAATTTACTGACTCCTCTAGGATTTGAAGTAATAGAAGCGACCAGCGGTAAACAAGGATTGAACATAGCAACTCAGGCTAAACCAAATTTAGTAATTACAGATTTAGTTATGCCAGAAATGGATGGATTTCAATTGATGGAATACTGGAAAACAAGCTTAGAATTAAAAGATATTAAAATAATTGTTTCTTCAGCGAGTGTTTTTGAAACAGACCAAAATCAAAGCTTACAAGCGGGAGCAGTTGACTTTTTAGCCAAACCTGTTCAAGCTGAAGAACTTTTAGAAAAGTTAGAACTTCATTTACAAATAGAGTGGATTTATGAAGCTGTATCATTGATGCCTTCAGGAAGAAAACCCAATTACGATAAAATTGTTCCTCCTCCTCCAGAAGCATTAGATAAACTGTTTAATTTGGCTTTGCGAGGTAATTTGAAAGAGATTATAAAACAGACAGAAACTCTTGAAAAAACCGATCCCAAATATATGTCATTTGCGTCAAAATTGCGGCAGTTAGCTAAAGACTTTCAAGAGAAAAAAATCTTGGAAATGCTCACTCAATACAAGGAAATAAATTTATGAACAATTTAAGGTCTTACTCAAATACAATTTTGGTAGTGGATGATGTCCCTGCTAATTTAAAAATCTTATCGGATTTCCTCAGTGAAGCTAGTTTTGAGGTTTTGGTAGCTCAAGATGGAGAAAGTGCTATCCAAAAAATAAATTATGTGATTCCCGATCTAATTTTATTAGATATAATGATGCCCGGAATAAACGGATTTGAAACTTATGAACGCTTGAAAGTAAACCCCCTATACAGTAAAATTCCTGTAATTTTTATTACGGCTCTTTCGGAAACAGATAATGTTGTCAAAGGTTTGTCTTTAGGAGCTGTAGATTATATTATTAAACCTTTTCAAAAAGAAGAGGTTTTAGCGAGAATTAAAACTCATTTAGATCTGAGGCATTTAACTCAAACTATTGAATCTCAAAATCAGCATTTATTACAAGAAATTGCGGAACATGCCAAGGCTCGTGCAGACTTAAAACAGCTAAATCAAGAATTGGGAATCCGAGTCAAAGAACGAACAGCAGAACTGTCTAAAACGCTGCAAGACTTGTACAGAAGTCAAGCTCAATTGGAGCATAATGCCTTCCATGACTCCTTAACAGGTTTGCCAAATCGAGACTGGTTGATTAAGCAATTGCAGGAGTTAATTACAGCAAATACAAGTTATTCTGTTTTGTTTGTTGACTTAGATCGTTTTAAAGTTATCAATGATAGCCTAGGACATTTAGCAGGAGACGAGCTACTAAAGTGCGTAGCCAAGCGGATGCAAGGGTGTTTAAAACCTACCCAAATAGCAACGCGAATGGGGGGGGATGAATTTGTTATTTTAGTAGAAAGAGAAACTGGAACTTCAGTCGCTCAAAAATTATTAGAACAGTTTAAGTTACCCTTTAATTTTAATGGATATGAAGCGGTCGTAGAAGCGAGTATTGGTATAACTTCTAGTGCAATGAATTATCAACAACCGATGGAGATCCTTAGAGATGTGGATATTGCAATGTATCGAGCCAAAAAGCAGGGAAGTGGTAACTATCAGGTTTTCGATCCGCAGATGCAAGCGGATGCGAGCGCACGCCTCGAACTGGAGCAAGATTTGCGAAAAGCGATCTCTAAACAAGAATTTTGCTTGTACTATCAACCTATTGTTTCCCTCATTACTGAAGAAATTAAAGGTTTTGAAGCTTTAATCCGCTGGAATCATCCCAAAGGCATGATTTCACCCGATCAGTTTATCCCTGTTGCTGAAGAAACAGGATTAATTAATCCTTTAGGTTGGTGGATTTTACTGGAAGCTTGCAGCCAGTTAAGACGTTGGCAAGATGAATTGCCTGGCCTGCCTTTGAAAATGAACGTTAACTTTTCTCCCATTCAATTCCAGCAGGTTAATTTATTTGAACAAATTGCAGAAATTTTACAACAAACTGGGATAAATAAAAACACTTTAAATATAGAAATTACTGAAAGTTGTCTATTAAAAACAACAAATTTAAACTTTGAATTTTTAAAAGCTATGGGTGTTGGTATATGTATCGATGATTTTTGTACTGGCTACTCTTCATTAAGTTTACTCCAAGATTTGCCAATTGATACTTTAAAAATCGATCGTTCCTTTTTGCAAAACCTGGCTCGAAATCCCAACGATACAAGTTTAATTCAAACAATTATATTATTAGGTAAAAATTTAAATATGGAAATTGTTGCTGAAGGATTGGAAACTCAAGAACAAATAGAAATTATTCGAGAACTAGGATGTATTTTCGGACAAGGTTACTTTTTTTCTCGCCCGTTAGATAGTCATAACGCCACGCGGTTTATAGGCTTATAATTGAATCGCGTTATTTTCAACCATCAATTTGATTTTTGTTATCGGCTTTGTAATCGTTGATAAATAACCGTAATTGTTTTTCCTGAAAGCTTGCAGCCAATTCACCTACCCGTTCGGCAAAGGGAATATATTTTGCATCCATTTTTTTTAACTGTTCAACTTGTTGAGTCACTGCTTTTAAATTACCTCTCATAACCAAATCGTATAAAATTACCAGTTCTTCATCTGGTGGAGGGACTAACAAAGAAGCTGAATCCGATCGCACGGATTGATTGACATTTTGATTGAGGTGAGGTGACTCTTGATATACCCAAGATATCTCTAAATGTTTTTGTAGCAATACAAATAACTCAGCCGCCTGTACGGGTTTGGGTAAAAAAGCATTTGCGCCCATATCTAAACTCTTATGCTGATCAGCTTCAAACACGCTAGCTGAAGAAACGATAATGATTAAATCTTGAAATTTAGGTTGAGAGCGGAGACGACTTACTAACTCGAAACCATCCATTTCTGGCATGACTAAATCAGTAATAATGGCATTGAATTGGGTACGCTCGACTTGTTTTAAAGCTTCTTTGGCATTAGCAGCTTCTAGCACTTCAAAGCCAAGGGGTGCTAACAAATTAACCAGCACCAAGCGATTTTCCCACTTATCGTCAACTGCGAGAATTTTCAATTTAGTTCCTTGATAACCAGCGATCGCAGCTTGTAGCTGAATTGCCGATTCCCATTGACTAGCAGAAGGTAAATCTAAATCAAACCAAAATCGGCTGCCAGCATTTAACTGACTGACCACTCGAATACTACTCCCCATCATTTCGATAATTTTTAAGCTAATTGCCAATCCCAAACCTGTCCCTTCTGCCATTTTATTGGTATCACCTACCTGTTCAAAAGGTTTAAAAATTTTCTGCATTTGCTCTTCGCCGATACCCACTCCAGTATCTTCAATTTGAAAGCGGATAGTGTTGAGGGCGTTTAATTCATTTGGGTTAGGTTCTAAGGCTACTGATTTTATGAGTTGAACTTTGAAAGTAACGCCCCCTCGATCGGTGAATTTTACAGCATTACCTAAAAGATTAATTAAAATCTGCCTTAAGCGTTTTTCATCCCCTTGCACGTTGGTGGGTAAGGAAGAGTCAAATTGACAAATAAAACTGATGGCTTTTTGTTCCGATCGGAGGCGAAAGATTTGGCTAACATCTTCTAAAAATGCCCAAAAATGAAATGGCGTCGGGTAAAGTTCTATTCTGCTAGCTTCGATTTTAGAAAAGTCGAGGATGTCGTTAATTAAAGTGAGCAAATGAGAGCCACACTGATGAATAATTTTCACACCGCTCATATCTTGAGAGTCTAAATTTTTTGAACGCATGAGGATTTGAGCGTAGCCCAATATACCGTTTAGGGGTGTGCGAAGTTCGTGGCTCATGTTGGCCAAAAATTCGCTTTTGGCTTTGTTCGCAGCGTCGGCAGCTTCCTTGGCTATTTGCAGTTCTATTTCCGTTTGTTTGCGATCGGTAAGATCGGTGTGAGAGCCGACTAAACGTAGGGGTTTGCCTTCCGCATCCCGCTCGACAACCCGACCTCGCGATAGTATCCACCTGTAGCTACCGTTTTTGTGCCGCATCTGAAATTCCAAACTATAAGGTTCGTTACTTCCACTTTTTAAATAGTCTTCTAAAGAGTCTAATATCGGCTGTAAATTATCGGGGTTAACCAGTGTTTCCCAAGAGCTAAATAGGTTAAGAATTTCGTTGTCTTCATAGCCTAGCATGGCTTTCCATTGCGGTGAAAAATAGATAATGTTTGTTTTGATTCGCCAGTCCCAGATGCCTTCATTAACGCTTTCTAGAGTTAATTGATACCTTTCTTCGTTTTGCCGGAGTGTCTCTTGTATCTGTTGGCGATCGCCCATTTCTTGCTCGAATGCTTGAGTTCTTTCTGCGACTTTTTGTTCTAAGGAGTACGAATAATCTTCTAATTGTGCGTAGGACTGCTTGAGTTGCTGGCTCATTAAATTGAAAGAAGTCGCTAAAGCGCTCATTTCTTTAACGGAGGAAGCCGTTACTTTTTGCTCGAAGTCGCCGTCAGCGATCGCGCTTGTGGCTTTACCCAAACGCCGAATCGGTCGGGCTATCCATTCAGAAGTCACAATTCCCAAAACAGTTGCCAAAAATAGTGCCAAAAGACATAATAAAATAGTCGTATGTCTACTCCTGTTAATTTGTTCCATAAAATCATTTTCTGGAACCGCAATTACAATTAACCAATCAATACCTTTACCATCTTGAAAAGGAACAACTTGTACGAATTGTTTTTGTCCGTTTACTAAAAACTCTAACTGCTGAGAAGTTTTAATTTCATTGAGATTGTTAAATCGCTCTGTTAAATATTTTGCAGTAGCTTTGGTTAAAATATCTTTGCTGTCAGTGGCTGGAAATCTTTGCCTATTTCGGTATGGTTTTTCTGATGTGGAAGTTGCCACTAGCATTCCGCTTCGCTCGATAATAAAAGTTTGTCCTGTTTTTCCAACTTTTAGAGTTTGCAAAAAATTCCCAATTAGGGATAAACGTAGAGTAGTTAACAAGACACCAGTAGCTTTTCCATTTTTATCAAAAACTGGTTGTCCTGCTGTCATTATAGGGGTAATAATAAGTTCACCAAAATGTATTTTAGTCCAGGTAGGTTTGCCAGCTTCCATGCTTTCTTTGTAAGCTGTAATTCTTCGGGGATCGAAATTTTTAACCACTTTGATTAATTTTATTCTTTCTCCTTGACTACCAGCCAAATACATGAATACTTGGTTCGGCTTGGTTGGACTTGTTGCTTGAAGAACTCGCTTTCTTTCATCGTTAGTAATAATAGATACACCTTTGCCTTTTTCATTGATAATTGTCAGACCATCTACGCTATTAAAGCGATTTTTTTGTTTCCCAAAATGACGCTCCCATACTGTCAGGTTGTCTAGGCTAAATTGACCAAGACTAATAGCATCTGCATTAATTTGATTAACTAAATGGGGAACCGCTAGATAGGTATGCAAATTCTGCTCAATTCTCGTGGCAATTTCACGGCGTAACTGTGCCGCTACATCATTCACAGCTTTCTGTCCATTTTGTAACGAAAAATATCCGGTTAACCCTACGGCTGTAAAGATTTGTAAAACAAAAGGAACAATTAAGACACGGCGTAGCGGCATTTTGCGGAATTTAGAAACATTTGTATACATAACTTTCTAATAATAATGTATTTGTCTATACTATAGAGCCAGAGAATCTTCACCAGACGTAGGACTCTTCTGTAGAGAAAGGATAGGAAAGCCATAAGACTAGAGTGCGTTACAAAAACTTTACGTTAAAATAAAAAAGATTACATTGCTTAGCATCCTCGTTGAACTATAATATGATGATACACTAATGGGACAAGGTTAATTTTTTCCCGCTCCCTAGATAGTCAGAACGTCACGCAGCTTATATTTGAAAAATCCTGCTGCAGATTGGCTCGGCAAACTGGCAGATTAGATAGTCAGGACGACACGCGGCTTATAATTATTAAAAACCAAGGAGAAGGCTAAAGCTTTATGAATAATTTATCTTTCTCAAAAAACACCCTCTTAATTGTAGATGATAATCCTACAAACTTAGGTGTTATATTTAACGTTTTAGATGAGGCAGGACTAGAAGTTTTAGTAGCTCAAGATGGAGAAAGTGCGCTGCAAAAAATAGAATATGTCACCCCAGATTTAATTTTATTAGATATAATGATGCCGGGAATTGACGGATTTGAAACCTGTTCTCGACTGAAAAGTAACCCGTCAACTTCAGGAATCCCGATCATTTTTATGACAGCTCTTGGCAACACCGATCAAAAAGTCAAAGGTTTGAGCCTTGGGGCTGTAGATTATATCACTAAACCCTTTCAAAAAGAAGAAGTATTAGCTCGAATTCAAGTTCATTTAGAGTTGCGAAACTTGACCAAAGATCTAGCAAGCAAAAATCAATTACTCCAAGAAAAAATTGAAGAAAAAACGACTTTAGAAAAAACTTTACAACAATTGAATCAAGAATTAGAAAAACGAGTTGAGGATCGAACCTCTGAACTAAAACAAGCTCTACAAACCATACAACAAGCTCAACTCCAATTAATCCAAAGCGAAAAAATGTCTACCCTCGGTCAATTAGTGGCTGGAGTGGCTCATGAAATTAATAATCCAGTAGGTTTTATCAAGGGAAACCTGAATCATGCTGAAACTTATATTCAAGATTTATTAGAAATTGTTGATCTTTATCAACAACAGTTGCCATCTCCAGGTGCAGCGATTGCCACTCGTGCCGAAGAAGTGGATTTAGAGTATCTAATAGAAGACTTACCCCAGCTTATTTCATCCATGAAAATGGGCGTAGAACGTATTCGTCAAATTAGTGTATCTTTAAGAACTTTTTCCCGCCCTGATAGTATATCAAAAGTAGAAGCTAACCTGCATGAAGGGATTGACAGTGCCTTACTAATTCTACAACATCGATTAAAAGCAAATGATCTACGCCCGAAAATAGAAGTCGTTAAAGGATATGGAAATTTACCTCTAGTACCGTGCTACCCCGGACAGATAAATCAGGTATTTATTAACATTATTGCTAATGCCATTGATGCTTTAGAAGATTCTCTTGTAAAGCAAAATTTGGCAGAAACTCAAGCAAATCCCAGACAAATTATGATTTGCACTGAAGTTGACCGCCAGCGAAATATTGCCATGATTCACATTAAAGATAACGGTTTGGGAATGCCGGAAGAGGTACGCACTCAAATATTTGATTATCTATTTACAACCAAGCCAGCAGAAAAAGGTACGGGATTGGGTTTATCAATTAGTCATCAGATTGTTGTAGAAAAACATTGTGGTCAACTGAGTTGCTTTTCAGAACAGGGTGTTGGGACAGAGTTCATTATTGAAATTCCTTTAGCCTAAAGGGAGAGCCTAGGAATTAACGAATTTATGGGAGACTAAACCGACAGAGCAGGGAACGTCTCTACTTGGTCAATGAGACCCTTCATTTAGACGCGCTATATAGCGGTTCACAGCAGGATTTATCAACGCCATTGGAGAAATGATGATTTTCATCCCCGCAGTTCCCCCAGCCCATCCATAAAAATTAAGAGAAGCCGCTAGGACTTACACATTGACAAAATGTTTATATTTTATATAACTGCCCCTAGAGGCGATCGCTATTTCCAGAGCAGACAGAATTCAGTAAAATTACTCAAGTTGTCATTGGGAGCAGAAACATTAGACATCTCCCCAAAAGCTGAATCATCTACTGGGACACAATTGTGCAGAATATGCACAGCCAGTTGACTTCACCTCTATTTGACGACAGCATCAAGATGAGAAGCAATTCTACTTCTCTACTGCTGTTGCGTTGCTAAACCTTCTGCTTTTTGGGCGAGCGATCGCAGCTTTGAGGAACTGATTCTATGCGCTTGTGAGATTTGCTGCTGAATTTCGTAAGGGTTAATTGTGATGCTAGCGGACATCTGTTTCACATCTCAATACTGTTGTTATTAAACCATTTATCAAAACTCATGCAACATTTGTCAGGGTTGATACAATGTAGTATTGTCCCTTTTTTCAATGCTATTGTAGCGAGTTTTTTCGCAAATGGTATTACTTTTTTACAAATCCCGATGAGTAAAGTCCTTCGCATCCTTCCCTACATAACTCGCGGCAACATGGCCATCTCCAACAACTCGATACTTATAGGTAATTAACCCCTCTAAACCCACAGGCCCGCGAGGTGGCATTTGCTGCGTGCTAATCCCCACTTCTGCACCGAAACCGTAGCGGAAACCGTCGGCAAATCTAGTCGAACAATTGTGATAAACTCCGGCCGCATCGACTCCATTTAAAAAAGTTTCGGCGGCTTCGCTGTCTTCGGTGACAATTACATCTGTGTGTCTCGAACCGTAAGTATTGATGTGATTAATTGCCTCTTCCACAGAATCTACTATTTTGATTGACAAAATCAAATCGCTGTATTCTGTAGACCAATCCGCTTCATTTGCTTCGGCAATATTTTCGAGGATGGCGCGAGTTTTTCCGTCTCCCCGCAATTCAACTTTTTTCTGCTGCAAAGCTTCGGCAACAGCGGGCAGGAATTTGGGGGCGATCGCACTGTGAACTAACAAGGTTTCAATGGCATTGCAGGCGGCTGGATACTGAGTTTTTGCATCTACAGAAATCTCTACTGCTTTCTGAATATCCGCCGCTTTGTCTGCGTACAAATGACAAATTCCGTCGGCGTGTCCTAACACGGGAATCCGCGTGTTTTCCTGCACGAACCGCACGAAGGAATTAGAACCTCTGGGAATAATCAAATCTACATATTCATCCATTTTCAGCAGTTCGATTGTTTCTTCCCGCGTGGTGAGCAACTGCACGACTTCTGGATTAACCGCAGTTTCTGCTAATGCTTGATGGATCACTTTTGTCAATATTTCGCAGGAACGGACTGCCTCTTTGCCGCCTTTGAGAATGACGCCATTTCCCGATTTGATTGCCAAGGATACTATCTGAATTAACGCCTCTGGGCGCGCTTCAAAAATAATGCCTAAAACGCCCAAAGGACAGGTGATGCGCTTCAGAATTAATCCTGTATCCAATTCACGGTGGATTTGCACGGAACCTACGGGATCTGGGAGTTTCGCAACATCTCGCACGCCTGCGATCGCACTTTTCAACTTGCTCTCATCCAACTTTAGGCGATCGTACAGCGGTTTCGCAATTCCATCCGCCTCAGCCGCCTTGCAGTCAGCCGCATTCGCCGCCACAATATCCGGCGCAGCAGCTTCTAAAGCTTTCGCAATAGCTTCAATAGCTTGATTTTTGGCATTAGCGGACAAAACTGCCAATTTTCTAGCAGATACGCGCGTTTTTTGGGCAATTTCAATAATAGACATGGCAGTAACTTTTAAATAGTTTTGATTGTTCGGTTTTGAATTTTGAGTTTTGAATTGAATCCGCACAAATAAATTTCGGGGCAGTTTCCAGTCTTAACAATTCTAGAGGAAATTCTATATTTTTGTTGAGACCCCTTATAGCAATCCGCATTAACAGGTTACAACAGTGAAGTATAGATAAAATCCCACGGTCATTTCCATTTGTCAATAACCTTTGGAGAGTATTATGTCATCTCACACCCCTTTACGCAAGGCAGGGCGATCGCGCAAAGCCGGCGTTAAACTGATACAGAAAACTGGCCCAAATCTCGTTTTAGCTTCCGGCGTCACCATCAGCCTGCTGTTTGGTATGGTGTTAGCCCTATCTTTAGCCTCTGTTTTGATTCTCAACAGTCCCGATCCAGTCGCCGGATTGGCGATCGCACTTCCGATTACCCTGATTTTTAACATCGCTGCTTTTTTCCTATCCCCTTACTTGATGGATTTAAGCCAAAATTGGCTATACCATACTCGCTGGGTTTCCCTAGCAGAAATAGAAAGCCTAAGTCCCGAAACAGCGAAAGTTATTCAGAAGGTTTGCAAGCAAAAAAAACTCCAGCAGCCGCGTTTAGGAATTATCGACGACCAAAACCCTACTGCGTTTACTTACGGTTCATTTCCAAACAGCGCTCGTTTAGTCGTCAGTCAAGGTCTTTTTACCTATTTAGACGACGATGAAATTGCCACTGTTTACGCCCACGAACTCGGTCACATCGTCCACTGGGACTTTGCAGTAATGACTTTAGCTTCGACTTTGGTGCAGATTACTTATTTAATTTACACTACAGCTCAAAAAATGGGTCGGAGTGGTGGTGAAAAAGCTAAAGATGCGGCGGGTACTGTAGCTGGTGTTGCTTATTTGTTTTACATCGCCGGCACTTATTTATTGCTGTATTTGTCGCGGACGCGAGAATATTTTGCCGATCATTTTGCTGCCGAAACTACTGGCAACCCCAATGCTTTGTCTCGCGCTTTGGTAAAAATTGCTTACGGTATTTTGGAAGAAGGACAAAGGGCAACAGAACCCAGCCGCTTATTAGAAGGAACTCGCGCTTTAGGCATTTACGATGCCAAAGCTGCCACATCTACTGGCACTGCTTACAGGATTTCTTCGGAACCAGAAAAGATTGGGCGAGTGTTTCTGTGGGATATGTTTAATCCCTGGGGTTGGTGGATGGAGTTGAACTCTACTCACCCGCTGACTGGTAAACGAGTGCGCGCTTTGAGCACTTATGCCGAACAATTAGGCTTGGATATTGAGTTTGATATGGGCCGGATTGTCGGCGAAGGCAACGATTTGAGCAAGCGGAGATTGTACGGCAATTTTGTGTTCGATTTACTCCTGTACAGTGCAGAAACTCTGGGGTTAGCTGTGGGTTTTGCGATCGGCATTTCCCTGTATGCTGTAAACCCGATGATGATGGTTGCTTGTCCTTTAATCGCTTTGGGTGCGGGAATTTTGCTGAAGACTTTGGTAATGTTCCCCAATTACGAAGAAGCAGAACACTTGGATGTTTTAACCTTAATGTCTGACCCTTACGCAAGCCCTTTGCGGGGTCAACCGGCGCAACTGCAAGGCGAATTAATTGGTCGCGGCGATGCGGGTTATAGCTTCGGTTCTGATTTGAAATTGCAAGACAGAACGGGAATGATTTATCTGCGCTATGCTTCTCGTTTTGGGCCAATTGGTAATTTGCTGTTTGGCATGAAACGGGTTAAAAGTTTGATTGGAATGGATGTTAGCGCTTTGGGTTGGTTCCGCCGGGGTGTTGCACCTTGGATGGATTTGATTCAGCTTGAAAGCGATAGCGGTACGACGGTTAAGAGTTATCACCGCTTCTGGTCTGTTGTGATGGGGATAGGGGCGATCGTTCTTGGTATTGCGGTGCTATTTGTTTCATTTCCAGCTTGAAAGTTGAACGGAATAAAGTTTTTACTACCAACAGGTTCATAGTAAAGACTTTATTCGCCTTAAGTCAGGGTTAAGGAGGAAAGCATTCGTGCCAACATAAGCAGTTGATAGATTAACCTCTTCCTGATTAGAATCCCTGAGTGTTAAACCAGGGGCTTAACTGATGACTGAGGATTGTTAGGGGGTTGAGCTGATTTGAATTCCCGTGTGGAAGACAATTGCTTCAGGTCGATGAATACCGAAAATTTGCTGGTATCTAACAACCCCGAATTAGGCTGTTTTTTATTCTGCCATTTTTGACCTATAGCACAAAGTTGGCACATGATTTTAGCTCTTTTTGATAATGTAATAGTTGTTCTGAAAATCATGGGCTAGTTGCTTGATTTCAACGCTGCTAAACCCAGCTTCACTCAACATTTGCAGCGCTTTTTCTTGACCCCACATCGCGCCCAATCCCATGCCGCCGTAGGCTAAAGAAACAGTCATGCAGTGCATACAAGAAATGGTGTACATCAAGGGTGCAATGGGATGTTCCATGTTGCCATCTACATCCGTGGTGGCGCGGATATCTTGCATCAGGTAAACGCCATCGGATCGCAGCGCATTGTAGATGTTTTGCAGCACAACATCTGGTCTGGCTTGATCGTGAATTTCCGCACACCAAACGCGATCGAAGGGAATCCCAGCTTTACCGTGGGCTTCTCGAATCACTTCCGCATCGGGCGCCTTCAGTTCGCACACCACACGAGTTTTATCCAGCGACGCATAGCAACACACCCATTCAATACCTCGTTCCTGATAGCAGGGTAAAATTAATCGCTGGGCTTCCTTCCACTCTTCATCGGTGAAGCCATTCGGATAGCTTCCTTCCCACACCTTGAGGATTGGTTCGTTCCATACAGGTGGCACACCTTCAGGTTCAATAACTTGGGCTGTCCAAACCTTGCTAAATCCAACATCGGCTTGGCGATAAGCTTGTCGCACAGACTCTGCATCTGGTGCCTCAAAGGTGCAAATCATGCGATCGCGATCGGCTGATAGTAAAGAGTAGCGCCACGTGCCATTTCTTGCCTCAAGACAATCCAAAACTCGCGTATCAGCTAACATTTCTGCGGTTATGGGTCGATCGGCAACGGTTTCAACTTTGATAAGAGACATAATTACTTCCTCTTAATTAGTAATGACTGTTGACTGTTAACTGTTGACTGTTAACTAATGACTCATGACTAATTGTAGCGATTGAGGATTTTCCACACTCTCACCCCAATTTTTTCAGCGCCTCGCACTGGACAAAGTGAGCGAGTTGTCACCCCCCCCAGCATAAACGTGGGTACAGTCTGCTCTACGCTCGCATTCTCAGCCAATCTGTAAATGATAGTGCGATCGCACAAAAATATCAGAAAATTAAGTTCTTGCCTGATGGATCTCTTGAGCAGTCCTCAATCCAGATACTAATGCACCCTGCATCCATCCCTTCGCAGTAGAAGTGTGTTCTCCAGCAAAATAGACTTTACCTTCCGACCGTCCAAGTTCATCAAAAAACCTTTTTTCTTGCTCTTCAGTCGGGTATGCCCAACCTGACTTCGACCAAGGGTCTTTAGCCCAAGAATAACTGGTCGTCTTGCCCTGATAAGCAGTTACACCAGGGAGAATCTTTTCCCATCGCTGTAGTAATTGAGGGAATTGTTGGTCTGGGGCGAGGGCATCCATAGCGAGGGCATTTTCCCCTTTCAGATAAGCCTGCAAAATGCCTGTTTTTCCAGGAAAATCCCAAGTGGAGTGCCACAGTTCTTCAACACCATCATCAAACACCCCCCAACCATTCAATCCTTGTTTTTCCCAGAATCGTTCGGAGAATTCTACAAACATTCGTGTTGCTGAGCGATAGTTATAACCCCCACCTATAGCAAGCTGTTTTTGAGATGATAGTGGAGGCTGAAAATTGATCGATTCCAAGACTGGCAAGGGAACAGTACATAGCACGGAATCTCCAGTGTACTGCTGTCCTGATTGGCACAAGACTTGAACCCCTGAAGAAGTTTGTTCAATGCGAGTAACCGCAGAGCCTAGATGAATTTTATCAACTAGAGCGGTAGCAAATGCTTGTGGCAATCGATCTGAACCTCGATCAATTTTAGTCAATTTTAATCTGCCTGCTCCTGGTATATTTTTAGCTAATTCATCAGCAGGAATAAGAAGACGTTGCCCCTTTTTAACAGAAATGTAAAGCCCATCTGGTGGGGAAAAAGGCTTTAGAGTCAAGCCAAAATGTTGAGCATAGCCAAGTGTTAAATTGTGAGTAGACGGAATTCTTGCTGCTCCCGCTTCTACGAAATGATTCTCACTAAATTTGTCTCGCAAGGTCAAAACTCTCCCTCCTACTCGCTCGCGGGCTTCTAAAACCGTTACGGTATGACCTACTGCTGCTAACTCGTAAGCGGCAACCAAACCAGACAACCCCGCTCCGACGACGATCACTTTCTGAGAGGATAGTCCTTTTTCTAATGCTCCTGGAGTTCGGGAGTTTTGGGCTTTAACTTGAGCATGGGCTATTGCGGCACCAAACGTTACAGCGCTACTTAATAGAAATTGACGGCGATTCATTTTAAACATAGCAATCTAGCCAATAATTACTGTAATACTAAAGTTTGGCATAATTTAGCAAAAAAGGGGAATATGAAGCAATTATCAAACAAGCGGAAGAGTTTAAAAAAATTAGATGAGGGATATGAAGTAAAGTAAAGTTCGCTGTGATGAACACCATCCCTAATTGCAGTTCGCTACAACTAATGACTAATAACTAATGACTAACTAAATCTGTTCGATCGCCCGATCGACAGCAGTACGGGCGCGGAAACTCAGCGCGGCGGGATCGATGCGATCGCGCAGCGATTCAAACCGCGCAATCGCCCCTTCTCGATCGCCCAAAGCTAAAGCACCCTGAATCAAAATTGCCCACGCCAGAGCAATCTCGCTGGGATGATCGACCGTCTGAGCAGCTTCTAAAGCAACTTCAGCGCGGGCTGTTGCTAAAAGAGGTCGATCGCACTCTAAATCGACTTGAGCGGCCCCAATCAGCACGTAAGACAGCATCCGTTTGGCATCCACCTGCTGCAAAGTCGCGATCGCCCGCTCCAAAGCAGCATCGGCACCAGTTGGCTGAAGCTGATAGTTTGCTAAAGCTAAAAGTGCCTGGGCGATCGCACCTTCACTGCCTTCGCCTTGGATTTTGGCGGAGACGATCGCCATTTCCTGACAATAAGGCAATGCCGCCGCCGGATCGCCCGCTTCCAGTTCCGTCATCGCCAAATAGCTGAGGTTATAAAACTCGCACCAGCGATCCTGGTGGACCGCAGCCAATTGCCACGCCTGTTGCAACAGAGTTCGCGCTTGGTCATAGTTCCCGTGATGGCGCTGTACAGCCCCCAACCCTTGGGCAATTCCGATGTTTTTAGCGCCAACTCTCCCCGCCAGGGACTGCGCCTCCAGCAACAATGCTTCTGCCCGCGTCATTTCCCGTCCAATTTCCGCCAAGCAAGACCCGCTATATACCAGCAATCGCACGGCAGTATCTGGACTCGATGCCCGACTTACCTCTGCTGCCCGCAGCGAGTGTTGGTGAACGTTGGCGAAGTTGCTGCGATCGAAATGCAGGATCACCAATGCCTCAAGTCCCGTGGCTTCTGCTTCTTCTAAACATAGAGCATTGGCTTCATCGATTAAGCGGTGCACCTCGCTGTCGAGTTGAGCAACTCGATCGCCCGTAACGCCTGCGATCGCGCTAACCCGCAGCAATTTTAAATGCAGTTGAATGCGAGTGCGATCGTCAAGTCCTTGACACTGCTCGATCCCAAGCTGAGCCAATTCTGATGCTTCCGTGTAAGCAAACAATTTCAGGCAGCGTTCGGCGGCACAGTAGGCGCTAGACGCGGCCAATCCGCGATCGCCCCCGATGGCCGCGTGACGGGCAATATCGCCAGCCCAGGCGTTGTCTGGTGTGGAGAGTTGATGCAACTTATGGGCAATTTGCAAATGTATCAAATGGCGGCGCGGTTGTGACAACTGCCGGTAGACAGCCTGACGCACAATATCGTGAGCAAAGTCATAGCCCATTTCGTCGCCGAGAGAGGCGCTGGGACGGATAATGGTTTGTTGTTCGAGCTGTTCGATCGTCGCGAGCAATTTGGGCAAGGGATAATCTGCCACCTGAGCCACGGCTGTCGGTTTGAAGCTTCGCCCCAATGCTGCCGCCCAAGGCAAAAATTCGCGAGCAGCGCGATCCAATTGCTGCAAGCGATCGCCGATCAAAGCTTCCAAATCGTGTCCGCGAGTGGAGCGATCCTGGCCTTGGGCGCGGGCAACCTCCAGCGCAAATAGGGGATTTCCCCCACTGTCAATAAATACACGATTCACAACTTCTAAAGACAAATTTGTCCGATCGAGCGTTGAAACACTGCGAATCAGTTCAGCCGTTTGTTCTCGATCCAAAGGATGCAATTCCAGGCTTAGCAGCCGTCGCTCTCGTCTCAGGGCCTGCACCACCCGCCAGATGGCTGAATTCTCCTCTATAGCACAATACGGTTTACTTAAGGCTTGGGAGGCTTTAAGATATTAAAAACAGGAGGATTCATTTTTATCGGGACTTAAACAAATTTTAAGCCCAAACAAAGCCTAAACTGGCTTTATAAGCGGAGAATACGTCCCAATTTTGGTTCAACCATTTCACAAACCTAAAAGATATGGCTGTCCGAAATGCTTCGAGTGCATCAGTAAAAGTGTTTAAAGATTTGTTTGCCCATTTACGCCTTAATCCTCCTGTTAAGGTATGCCAGAGAATGAAAGTGTAGGCACAAAACACCATAATCAAATGTCTTTTAAGGCTGGTTTCATCTCTGATTTGATATTCATTTAACCCCAGCCAGCCCTTGGCTTCCCCATAGAAAACTTCGACCCAATTTCTTTGTGAATAAGTTTTTACTATCCACTCCTCTGTCGCTGTTGATAAGTCAACAT